>DATBCN010000258.1:0-20532 GCA_036270475.1 Candidatus Angelobacter sp.
GGATTGCTGCCGGACTGAAGGAAGCGCTTACCGTAAGCACGCGCAAAGCTGTGGCCTCAACGGGCCGCGTTGACGGCTTTCTGAAAAACCAGGCCATCAAGATCCTGCTACCGGAAAAGTTACGCAGCGTGGGCAAAGGCATGCGCCTGATGGGCATGGGCCAGCAGGTGGACGCTTTGGAAGTGGGCATGAACCGGGCCGCTGAGCAGGCCGCTCCGTCCGCGCGCCAGATCTTTATCAACGCCGTAACCAAAATGTCCATCGCGGATGCGCGGCAAATCCTTTCCGGCGGCGACACGGCGGCAACTGAATACTTTAAGGCAAAAAGCACTGACGAGTTGACGGCTGCTTTTGCGCCCATCGTCCACAAGTCCATGGAAAACGTGGGCGTCATCAAGCAATACAATCAATTGATGCAGAACCCCATGGCGGGCCGTCTGGCGGAAAGCCGCGATTTCAGCCTGGACAAATATGTTGTTGGCAAAACCATGGACGGTCTCTTCTATGTGATGGGCGAGGAAGAGAAGAAAATACGCAAGGACCCGGCGGCGCAAACCACGGCCCTGCTGCGGGAAATATTCGGCAAAAAGCAACAGCCGTAGTCCACGATCTCTTCAGTTCCGCTCTGGGGTGTAGAATCTCTGCAACCCAAGAACGCGGCTCGACTGAGGAGAAAAATCCATGAGACTCCTGACGTTCGTCCTGGTTCCACTTACCTTTTGCGGCCCAATCTTTGCTCAACAACACGGCGCGCGACAACACTCCGGGCACGATCAACCTGCCGCCAAAAAAGCCACGCTGATGTCCGGGCTGGGTGACCTGCATCACCCGGTCTCCACCACCAATGCCGAGGCGCAGAAATTTTTTGATCAGGGCCTGCGCCTGATCTATGCCTTTAACCATGAAGAAGCCGCAGGATCATTCCAACGCGCTGCTGAACTCGATCCCAAGATGGCGATGGCGTACTGGGGACTGGCGGAGGCCGTAGGACCAAACTACAACGATCCGGCTGACCCCGATCGCTACAAGAAGGCGCATGAGGCGATCGCTAAAGCCGGCGAGCTGGCGGGTAACGCGTCGCCGGCGGAGGAGGCTTACATCGCGGCGATGGCGCTGCGGTTTCCTGCCGATCCGGCCGCTGATCACCGCCTGGCAGCGGAGCGCTATCGCAACGCCATGGGTGATGTGGTGAAGCAGTTTCCCGATGATCTGGACGCAGCCACGCTCTTTGCTGAAGCCGGAATGACTTTGCATCCCTGGGGGCTCTGGCACGCGGACGGCACGCCCGAAGGCGGGACTGAAGAGATCATCGCGGCGCTGGAGTCCGTGTTGAAGCGCGATCCCAACCACATGGGCGCGATCCACTATTACATCCATTCCGTTGAAGCTTCGCCAAGCCCGGAGCGCGCTCTGGCTGCGGCCAACCGACTGGCGGAGCTTGCTCCAGCCGCCGGACATCTGGTGCATATGCCGGGACACGTTTATATCCGCACCGGTGATTTTGAATCCGCGATCAAAACCAACCAGCTTGCCGCGGCCGCTGACCGCTCCTATCTGCAAACCACCGGCGCCGGCGGAATGTATGGCGCAATGTATTACAGCCATAACCTGCACTTTATCGCCGCGTGCTCCAGCATGAATGGCAAATATGCTGAAGCGCACAAGGCCGCGGAAATGCTCGCGGCACACGTTGGCCCGCACGTGAAAGACATGCCGCCGCTGGAAGGTTTTATGACCGTGCCTCTCGCCGTTGAAATGCGCTTTCAGAAGTGGGACCAGATTCTGTCTATACCACAACCGGACGTGGCCATGAAGACCACGACCGTCTTCTGGCATTTTGCCCGCGGCATGGCGTTTGCAGCCAAAGGCAAAGTCACTGAAGCTGAAGCCGAGCATCACATTGTGAGTGAAGCCGCGGACAAAACTCCGCCGGACCAGGTTTTTGCCATGCCGGTCAACAACAAAGCCAAAGACGTGCTGAACATTGCTGTAAGCGTCCTTGCCGCGAAAATCGCGCTGGCCAGGCACGATTCATCCAACGCAATTTCCTTGCTGCAGCGGGCCATCGCCATTCAGGACACGCTCAAGTATGACGAGCCGCCAGACTGGTTCTACCCGGTGCGCGAGTCGCTGGGCGCCGTATTGCTGCTGAATGGAAACGCGGCTGAAGCGGAAAAGGTGTTTCGTGAAGATCTGGACCGCAATCCGCGCAATCCGCGCTCGCTCTTTGGCTTGAGTGAAGCGCTGCGGGCGCAGAACCGCGCCTATGACGCGCAGTTCGTTGACAAGCAGTTTCAATCCAACTGGAAAAGCACGGAAATCAAGCTGAAGGTTGCCGACCTGACCTGAGCGGCAGCGATTGCCAGCGCGGAGTTATTTGCGGCGGCGGGGACGGAAAACCCGTCGCCGTTTTTTACGCCCGGGTGCGGCTAGATAAAGGTTTTCTTACAGGCAAATCGCATTCCAGCGCTCCCGATGCATAATGAGCAGCTCTCTACTCTGTCATAATAGAGCTTGATACTGGAGGAAACTTCATGAAGGCTGAAAACCTGACGCGCGACATAAAAGACAATGTTGCTGAAATCGCCGATAAGGCCCGCGACCTCTCCGCCAAAGTCAAAGAACGCCTGGATGACACCTATAACGATCTGGGACGTACGGTGAAACGCGCCAAAGCGGTGGCTGAAGACCGTCTGGACGATGTCCGCAGCCATGTAAAGAAGCGCCCGCTTACTTCGGTCGCCACCGTCGCTGCCGGAGCATTCGCCGTGGGCATACTCACGGGATTTCTGCTGGGACGAAAAAGCCGCTCATAAATTCGCGCGTAACCATCCACGCGCAATCAATGATGTCCCAGCACCGCATGCGGTACGTAAACTGACTCGACCTGTGAGATCTGCTGTTGTGTAAGCTTCAGGCTGACGGCAGCAGCGGCGTCTTGCAGGTGGTGCGGCTTTGAAGCGCCAACAATCGGCGCGGTGACCTCAGGCTTATGCAGCAGCCACGCAAGCGCAACCTGTGCGGCCGGTACGCCGCGGTCTTTTGCCACCTGCGCCACGCAATCCACCACGCGATCATCGGCTTCCTGGGTGTATAGCTTCTTGGAATAATCATCTTCCTGTGAACGCAACGTCTGCGCCTTGCGGTTTCCGGCCAGCAGGCCGCGCGCCAGCGGACTCCAGGGCACAAGCCCCACGCCTTCAGCCCGGCACAGCGGATTCATCTCGCGCTCTTCTTCCCGGTAGATCAGGTTGTAATGGTTCTGCATGGTCGCAAAGCGCGTGAGCCCAAGCCGGTCGGATGTGTTCAGCATTTGGGCAAACTGCCAGGCAAACATTGACGATGCTCCAATGTAGCGGGCCTTCCCGGACTTGACCACGTCATGCAGCGCGATCAAAGTTTCTTCAATAGGCGTTTCATAGTCAAAGCGGTGGATTTGGTAGAGATCGACATAGTCCGTCTGCAGGCGGCGCAGGCTGTCATCAATGGCGTGCAGGATGTGCTTGCGCGAAAGCCCTTTCTGGTTGGGATCATCGCCCATGGGGAAGAAGACTTTGGTTGCAATGACCACCTTGTCTCGCGACGGCCCAAAATCTTTTAGCGCGCGGCCCAGCACCTGCTCGCTCGCGCCCAGCGAGTACATGTCAGCGGTATCAAAGAAATTAATGCCTAATTCAAGCGCCTGTTTGATAAAGGGGCGGCCTTCTGCTTCATCCAGCACCCACTGGCGCCAGCTTTTGCTGCCATACGTCATGCAGCCCAGGCAGATGCGGGAGACTTTTAAACCTGTGGAGCCAAGATTGGTGTATTCCATTTACGCCTTTGTCTTGTTGGATTTTTTTTGTCCTGTGCTTTGCATCCTGATTCGTTGCTTCCTAATCAATGATGTTTGAATCTGCCTGGCGGATTCCTGATTTATAACTTTCCGTTAGTCCACTACCACTTTCTCAAAGCCCAATCCCAGCAGGAGAGTGGTTACGGTTGTGCGCGCATTGTCGCGGGCATTCGCCAGGATGCCGCCGACCGCGGCTTCCTGCAGCAATTCACCTTCGGCCTCCTGGCGCACCTGCGACTCAAGATTAGGATCAACGCGGACCAGGATTCCCGTGTTGCGGGAATAAACCTTGGTGCGGGCATTGTCCAGCCGGGTAACCAGCACCTGCGGATTGGGCAGATGAATATGGACTTCCTTGCCGTCGATCTTCACGTCACTATGCTTCAGCCGCGTGAAATCGATGCCCGCCACCACCTGCCCATGGACGATCATCAGCAGGCGGTCGCCGGCAATAAAGTCCGGCAGCAGCGGATTATCTTTCTCGCCGGTCACGATCTTGTCCATGTTGTAGACCACGGTTTCCAGCCGCTGCAGACGCTGTATGCGTTCAATCACGCTGCCTTCACTGCTGATGCGCGTGTTGCGTCCGCTTAAAGCTGACCACAGCGCCGCCAGCGGCCCGGATTGGATTCGCGCCATCAACACTGCAAGCAGCAAGGCGAAGATTGCTCCTATCAGGAGGCCGGGCAGCGATGTCAGCCGTCGCTGCTTCGGAGGCGGAACTTGAGTTGGGCTTTCAGTCATGGCGACTATTGTATGTTGTATGCAGCCGGAGCAAGGGCATAACCAAAGGGAACCAAACGCTAATCGGCCTTGCGCCCTTTGCGGATGGGGCCTTTGTGCTCAAGCTGGCTGTAGTATGCAGCCGCGTTGTCCTTGAATGTGGCTTCATATTGTGGATACTGGCGAAAGTCTTTATAGGCGGCCAGCACCAGCAGCTTCTGTATCCTCTCCAATGCCAACCCATTGGCGCGCATGCGCGCAACCTGGTCGCGCAGGGCAGCCAGATAATTGCGGAAGCGCCGCAACTCAGTTTTTGTGGCCAGTTCAAAATGTCCCGGCACAACGTGCTCTATTGGCAGCGCCAGCATCTGGTCGAGAGCGGCTATCCAGTTCTCCATGTCGCCTTCATCCATGGCTGGGCATGAGTTGGTCAGAAACAGGTCGCCGGTGGCGATAGCGTGTTGATCAGGAAAATAAACCACGGCGTCTCCCATGGTGTGGGCCGGTCCGGGATAATAGATCCGTACTTCGTGCCCGCCGACAAAAAGCGTTGGCCCGCGCGTGCCCAAGAAAATTTGGTTTAGTTGATATTCCGGCGCGGCCTTTTGGCCATTTAGGGCATCCTGCTCGTGTTGCGAACGCAAAACAGCCGCGCGGGTTTCATAGGTGCTGATGATGACCGCATCCGGGCCTACCACGCTATTTCCACCACGGTGGTCAGGATGATAGTGCGTATTCACGATCCAGCGCACTGGTGCTTGTGAAATCTTGCGAATCTCATCCAGCAGCCTGCGGCCTTCCTGCGCGTTCAACCCTGTATCGACCACGAGGATTCCCTGCTCGCTGACCAGAAAAGTTGAGTTGGCGCTGGAATCATCGTCAGAGATATAAGCGTAAAGATCAGCGCCGATCTTGTGGACGGAAGCGGCAGAGGCGCACACAGACAGAAGGCAAAGCAGGATGAATCCGGCAATCGGACCAAGAGTCTTGCGATTCAAGAACACGCCTCCCTGCCGGATTCAATCCGAGGTTTCTCCGCGACCCCGTTTCTCCGCGGTGAGATTTAGCTACCGGTATGCCACTACGAACATCCTGCGGAACGGAAACAGCACCTTGCCCTGATCGTTTGGCTTGTACGCTTCCTGGAACCCTTCCAGGCACATCTCTTCGAACAACCGCTTCTGTTCCGCGTCCGGCAGGCGGTCAAGATAAGGGCGCATGCCGGTGCCGTGGATCCAGTCAAAAATGGCCTTGGGGCCGTCCATTACGTGCTGGTATTCGGTCTCCCATATGTCCACGCTGCTGGTGTGTTTGCGCAGCACGTCATAGTAAAAAGCCGCCGGCTGGACGGTGAAAGTGCCCGGCGCCGCAGCCATGGCTTTGCCCCAGCGCGGATCACCGCCCAGCGCAACCTCCTGCATTATGGAGTGGACTGGCGAGTGAAAGTTGTTCGGCATCTGCACCGCCAGCGCTCCGCCTGCGCTCACGTTGCTGATCATGCCGCGAAACAGCGTGGCATGGCCCGGAACCCAGTGAAAGGCCGCGTTCGAAAAAATCAGATCGACCGGCGCATCCGGCTTCCAGGTTTCAATATCAGATAGGAGCCATTGCCATGTAGGGTGATTATTTTTTGCCTGGGCCAGCATTTCCGGCGAATTGTCCACGCCGGTAATGGCGGCTTCCGGCCAGCGCTGCTGCAATTGTTCCGTGCTGTTGCCGGGGCCGCAGCCCAGGTCAACAATCCGTGCCGGCGATTTCACCCGGATTTGAGCGATCAGATCGGCTGCGGGCCGCGCGCGCTCATTGGCGTATCGCAAATATAGATTGGGGTCCCAGGCGGGCATCTGCTCAAACTTTAATTGCGTGCAGCGGCAAGAATCAAGGTCCGGAAGTCCATCGGCCTTCGCCCGATTTTTTCAGGAGTAACGCCCCAAAGTCTAGACGCTCACTGCTTTCTGCTTCTCGGCTTCAATGGCAGCCAGCATGGCGTTGTCCTCCGCAAACTTGAACCATGGAACGCCAATCTTCTGCGCCTGCCTTTCTTCTGCCCGCGCCAGAGATTCAAGGTCCGCCTTACTGACTGTTTGCAGGCCCTTGCTCTCAAGAAAGCCCTGGACCTGGGCCGCGTTCAGAGTGCTTTCACGCGCCGTTTCCAGATATTTGAGCACATGCACCGCGCCCACCTCGGCATCATGCCGCGCGATTCCCACCAGACCGTCACTGGCTTTGCGCGCCCAACCCACGGCATACATTCCGTCCAGCACCTTGCTGCCTTGGGGGTCAAACAACTCATACGCGGCGCGCTTGGGATCGCTCTGGTCAGGATTAATCACATAACTGTCGCGACTATACGGCAATCCCAGCGCGGGATCAGCCACGTCGCCAATGGCGAAGATCATTGTGTCCACGTCCAAATCGGCGTTCTGCTCCGTGGCTTTGCAGCCGATGCTGCCATCGCGCTCAAAGAGAACGTTTTCCGCCACGTTCAGCCGGTCAATGCGGCCGGCGGCATCCGCATGGATGGCCTGCGGCGAACACAAAAAGCGGAAGCGCAGACGCGGTTTGCCTTCAGGATGCCCTGCCGCGGGTGTTGCCAGAACGGGAAAAGTTTCTTCGGCCAGCTTGCTGATATCCTGACCGATGGCGGCTAGTTGCGGCTGGATACGGCGCAGTTCTTCGTCAAAGGCATTGCGGTCCAGGAATTCCTCAATGTAATCGAACTCTTTTTTGTCGAACTTGGCTTCAAACGGGCCGCGGCGCGCCACCACGACAACCTCTTCCGCCATTTTTACCGGAGCATCAATCAGGAGCCAGCGCGCGATGTCCACCATTACGTTGCCCATGCCGACGATTGCGACTCGCTTGCCCGTGGAAAAATCACGCGAGGTAAACGGCGGCAGCAGATTGTAGCTGTAAACAAAATCCTTGGCGGCATACACGCCGCCGGCCTGTTCACCGGGCAGTCCTAGTTTTTTTGTGCCCTGCGCGCCCACGGCAAAGACAATGGCGGAAGGCCCAAGCTGCTGCAAGTCTGTAATTGAAATACTGGACCGGCTGCTGACGGGCACATGGCCGAAGTAATGCACGTTGGGCAGGCTTAGTACCTTGGCAAACTGCTTGCGCAGCCCAATCTTCATCTTGTCCTTGGTGGGATAGATTCCGTACTCAGCCAGGCCGCCGGGCTTGATGTCGCGGTTCAGGACAATTACTTCATGCCCGCCCTGGCCAATTTTTTGTGCGGCAAACATCCCTGCGGGCCCCGCGCCAATCACAAAGACAGTTTTCACTTTCGCTTTCCTCCAAGCTATTGGTCCAGAGCACTGGCGAAGCGCGCAGAGATTTTTGGGCGCTTGACCCGGCAAAAAGTGCGCGTACAGAATGCAGAATTATTTCTCATTATCGCTTATCAGGCGCAGCACAAGTGTAACGCGTCGGGCCCTTCTCTACGCAGGGGCCATCCCGGCAAAACCTGCACGGGGTTTGCAGTCCAGCGGTTCCTATTTTTTCGCGGGTCCGGCAGGTAGTTCCTCCGCCTTGATGGTCGGACCACCGGATACCTGGTTGCGCAAATCCGGGTCGCGCTCCATCGCGTCCAGGATTTCCCGCGTGACCCGGTTGTCAATCTCCCCGGCATTGCCCAGCTCCACGGGATAGCGGACCACAATTTCCAGAGAGGTCTGGGTCAGGTGCAGGCGGCTCTCCGGCGCAAAAGCGGCGACGGTGGAGTTTAACGAGTTCTCCACGTTGCGCCGCTGCGTCTCAATTTTCTCGCGATATTCGGTAAAAATCTTGTTTACCGCTTCCATGATGCGCTGCTCAACCTGGCGGTAATTGCTCTTGGGATCAAGCGTGAGCGTGATTTCATGCCACAGAAAGTTAGTGCCGGGAATCTGTTTAAACATTCCGGCATTGGCCTGAAAAACCACGGCATTAGAGAAAGCAACAACGCGTCCGGTGGGCAGGGGCGCCGGACCATCGGTGATTTCCATCAGTTGCATGCGGACCAGCCCGATATCGACAACGTCGCCAGTCACGCCGGCAATCTGCACCCGGTCACCCACGCGCAGTCCGTATTTGCCGATCAGGAAAAAATAGCCGGCAATGGAAAGAATCACGTTCTGCAGCGCCACGGCGATGCCAGCCGTCAAGAGTCCGGCGAAAGTGGTAACCGCGCCAAGTTCGCTGGCAAAGGCCGTAGCCACGATGATGGCGATCAGGAACCACAGCACGATCCTGCGGATGAGCAAAAACTGGTAGCGGCGGCGCGTGTCCGTGATGTAGCGGAAGGTGGCCCGCCGCCAGAGTTCAGATATGCCCAGGACCACGCCCAGAATCAAGGCCAGTCCGGCCAGGCGTATGAGCAGCCCTTTGAGTTCAGCCTGATATTCGCTTTCCACGGCGTCACGCCAATTGGATGTCGTGCGCTTGTATATGTCCAGCAGGATTGACTGCTTGCCCAGCGGAAGCAGGCTGGCCGAGATCTGCTTGAATTGCGTGGTTAGCGCGTCCAGGTCTTTTTTTTGCTGCGCCAGCACAGCCGGGTCCTGGGAATCAGGCTGGCCGGCCACATCGTCACCTTTTTGCGTCAGCTCCCTGATTTTGGCCACGAGCGGAGCGCGCAGGCCGCTGGAGGTCTGGACCAGCAGATCTGTCCGGCGCAGATTGTCATTTAATGCATGCAGCTTGCGCCGCAGGGAAAACAAATCCGTGGCCAGGGCAAGAATGCCGTTAGGCGCTTCCTTGCGCTCACGCAGAGCGGCAATGGCCGGCGATGACGATGTGTTGTTACGCGAATTTGTCTCGGCTGGGTCTTTTCCGCTGCTATTGCCGCTGCCATTTCCATTGCCTGAAGACGAGGGCACGGTGCGCGCCAACTCTTCCACCTGGGAGAGCAGGCTGCCCGATCCCAGGCCGCTTGCCGCCGTTCCGGTGGCAAACTGCAGCATGTTGCGCAATGTGTCCCGGCGCGTCTGAAAGAGCTCCAATTCGCCTTCTGTCTCGGCAATGACTGCCTGCAAGGTGACGCGCTTGCGCCCCGTGGCGGTGAGCAACTGTTGGTGGAAGCCATCCAGTTCCAACTGGAGAGATTTTACCTGCTGGTCTGACTTGTTGGCTGAGTCAATCAAACGCTGGTATTGTGACGGTGCGGGTTGGTTCTGTCCGCCCGGAGCCGAATCCGTCCGGTTCGCCATTGCCTGGGCTTTTGCCCTGGCATAGTCAAAGGCAAGGCGGACCACCTGGTCGGCAATCTGGCGGCTGTCACTCAGGAACAGAGCGTCACTCGGTTCATTGATCAACTGCTGCTCCGCGCTCACGTCCCGTGACCACACAATCGTCTGGTTCAGAAACGGAATAACGTCTTCCGCCCGGCCAGCGGTATTGCTTCTTGCCGCGGGACCGGAGTCAGTATCGAATTGGGCGCGGGCTGGAAGCACCGCGAAAAGCAGCGCCGCGAAAAACGCGGTGGCGATCAGGAGTTGTTTGCGGATTTTGAGAATTATTGTCTGGAACATCATCAATGATATAAACACTGATTAAAATTGTACGTGAAGCTGGCGTGGAACTGCATGCGCGTGAAACCGGACAAAGTTGGCGGGCCGGAAAGTCGCGCCACCACAAACTTGCAGGACATTAACTCGCGAACGACAATAAAAAAGGGTGTTCCGATGAACACCCGTCATAACTATTTTCCCTTGTTAGATTGCACGGAGACTTGGCTCCGCGAGTCAGTTACTTTTTCTTCTTTTTCTTGGCTGCTTTTTTCTTGGTTGCCATAATTGAATGCCTCCTTAGAAGATTTGAGTCGCTTTTTGGAGCCCGGTCTAGCTTTTGTGGCCCAACGAGTGGTACCGTTGTCAGCCTACATACAAGATATTGATGTACTGCTGTAGCGTTGTCAACAAAAAAATATCAAATTTGCCCCGTACAATTTTTTAAAACGCCACAGCATATTCAGAAAAATCCAATCTCTCTTCCCGTCCCACTCGACCGAATGCGCGATTAATTTTTCTGCGTGGATAACTTTTCATTTTTGCGCCGATTCGTCAGCTTCAGAGAAGGCGGTATTTTTGTTGAAGCAGAAATCCACGAACGGCGCTGTGTACCGTTGAGTAATTGCCGCCGGAATGTCAGGTGATTTGATCTCTTCAAACTTAAAATCAATCGAGCCGTCCGAGTGGACTGTTCCCACCATGAACCCATAAATCTTGGTGCGCGACTCCTTGGCCATGGGCGCTTCAGGCGGCAGGGCGTAACGCACCGCGCCGGCGGTGCCAACAATCCAGCCGGGAAGTTCGCCGCCATGGCCCTTCCAATAGTCTGAGTTGAAGATGCCGCTCATGTAAAAATGCGAGTGGCTGGCCAGCAGGTAAACGTTTTTATGCGCCTGTTTTTTGAAACTCAAAAGATCGGTGTAGACGCGGCGTCCGCTTTCCGCGCCCACCTGCCAATCATTCATGCTGTGGCCATGGGCCAGGCTGTCCGGCAACGCGGCGTGCATTCCCAGCACAACGCTCCGCACGTCAGGATTGGCGGAAGCACGTTGCACCACGCCTTCCAGCCAGCTTATCTGTTCCGGCGAGAACTGGTCCTGGGTAGCATTATCCAGATAGATAAAGTCCACGCCACCCTGTATCCAATGGAAATACGTTTTGGGCGCGGTGCTTTTTGGATCGTCGGCCAGCCGCTGCTGCTTGAGCGCGGGAGAGTCGAGCCATTTGGCAAATTTATCGACAAACTGTTCGCGGGTTTTGGGCCGCTTGGTTTCATGATTGCCAATGCCCACAAAGACAGGCAGGTCGCCAAAGGGGACAATCTGGTTCTGGATAAAATCATCCCACGCGTCTTTCAGGTATGCATTTTTATCTATCGCCTTTCCGCGATGTTCCGGGGCCTGCGCATAGTCCTCATCCGGCCCGTAGATGGCGCGCAGGTCACCCAGATGCCAGTAAAACAGGGCATGGTTTTTTTGCGCGCCGGCGGCAATGGCCGGCATGATCACGTCACCGCAGTTGCGCGAGTCGCCGGACACGGCAAAATTCCAGGGCTGATCGCTGACGGCAGGCTTGCCGCCGGAATTGGGCTGGGCCAAGGCCGCGGAGTTCGTTATTACGAATGCGGCGATGACAAGAATGAAGCAACGAGAGCATCCGTGGAGTGCTGGCAAAAAATCCCTCACAATTGCACCGGCAGACGCAAGGTCCCGCAGATCAAGCATTCAGTCCGGCAGCTAGATATTCAATCTAGTCTCTGCTGATGGGCCAATCAAGGGTAAAGAGTGGGAAAGAAGTGCGAGGAAGGGATTTACGGATTGATGGCGGAGCCGGCGAGTATTGCGGGGTTGCGGCGGCGGCGCGCGGCAGTCTCCTGCATGAAGCTATATTCCAGGTCGCGCGATTCCATCACATATTTGCCCTTGAACCGGACATTGGCTACGGCATGAGTAAAAGTGCGCAGCCACATGCCGTCAACGTCAGCAAAGTTCATGAGAATATGGATGTCATGCACCCACCACGAAGGATTTTTTACCGGGGTGCCCTCAAGGCGGCGGATGTTGTAATTCTCGGCGTCCACCCAGACCTTGCCGCGCAGCAGGTCTTTGTCGTCGCGCTTGGGATTCAGGCCCAGAAGGTAACACTGCCTGCCATCCAGAGTTTCCTGTCCCAGCAACTGGAAGTCGTAGTTGTCAGTCGAGATGTCTTTTCTTTGCGCGTCGCGGGGCGACTCCGTTTCCTTGCTCAGGATGTCCCGCAGGACCTTTTCTCCCATGCCGCCGCTGCTGCTCTCCACCTGATATTCCTTGCCATCCGGAGGAAGCACGGTGATGTTCGCCACCACCCGGGCTTTTTCCTGCTGCTGTTTGTCATACAGGTGATAGCCGCGCTTTACCGTGAATGGCCGGACACGCGCCTTGTTGTCTTTTTGCGCGCGCACCATCCGGTCTACGATGGTCCGGGCATCTGGCGGAGTGGAATTGGTTTGCGCCGCGGCAACGCATGCCAGCAAAGAAACCAGAGCCCCCAGAATTGTGAGTCGCAGTCCCAAGTCAGTCCGCCCAAATCCTTCTGCCTACTTTGGACTTAGAAGCGCTTTACCGGAAAAAGGAGGGCTGGGAACCAGGAGGATTAAAGCCTTACTTTTCACCTGGACGGGCCTTACGATTGAATCCAGAGAAGGAGCGAGGCGCGGTGAAGCGCTATGATGGCAACTGCATTCCCATTTTCCGGGGCGGGCAATGAGACATCGGCGAAAAACAGCTTTTGTTTGGGCAGGATTACTGGCGTGGGGCCTGGCCCTTGGCTGCGCAAGCGGCAGAAGCAACACGGTTTCTCCTTCCCCGCTTTCAATCACCACGCAGGTACTGGTCACGGGCTTGAATGCGCCGCTCGACCTGGGGCAGCCCAATGACGGCAGTGGCCGCCTGTTTGTGGTGGAGCAGGGCGGAACGATCAAGATCATCCAGAATGGGGCGGTGCTGCCGCAGCCGTTCCTGAACATCAGCAGCAAGGTGATGGTCCAGAATGAAATGGGCCTGCTGGGGGTGGCGTTCCATCCGGCTTTCCAGACCAACGGCAAATTTTATGTGAATTACACGCGCAACGCAGCCGGACAGTTCCAGTCCGTGATTGCCGAGTACACGGCTTCACCCGCGAATGCGAACCAAACCGACCCGGCAACCGAGCGCATTCTGCTTACCGTGGACCAGGTGGGCAACTTTGACAATCACAAAGCTGGCCAGCTTGCCTTTGGGCCGGATGGGTTTCTTTACTTTGGACTGGGCGATGGCGGCAGTGGCGGAGATCCGTTTGGCCATGGCCAAAACACCCAAACCCTACTGGGCAAGATGCTCCGCATTGACGTGAACGCCACCAGCCCAGGATTGCAATACCGCATTCCACCCGACAATCCTTTTGTTGCCGGCGGCGGGCTGCCGGAGATATGGGCCTATGGCTTCCGCAATCCCTGGCGTTTCTCTTTTGACCGGACGAGCGGCCGCCTCTTTGTGGCCGATGTTGGTCAGGAACAATTTGAGGAAGTCGACATTGTGCAGCGTGGCGGCAACTACGGCTGGAACACGATGGAAGGCTTGCACTGCTTCAATCCGGCCAGTGGATGCAATAAGGCCGGACTGATGCTTCCTATTGTTGAGATCAGCCATCCTGAAGCGATTGCGGTGATTGGCGGATTTGTTTATCACGGGACGGCAATTGCCGGCGGACAGGGAACATATATCTTCGGCGACCTGAGCGGCAAGATCTGGGGCCTGACGGAAAACCCGGCAAACACTTTTACCCGCACTCTGATTGCGAGTCCGGGCTTCAGCATCAGCTCGTTTGGCCAGGACACGTCGGGCGAACTCTATGTGGTGGATGTGGGTGGAAGAGTGCTGAAGCTGGCGCCGAAATAGGCGCATCAAGGCCCAGGAAATCCGCGCGTCCCGGCTCAGGCAACTTCCACGCCGGCCCGCAACTCAGGATAAAGCGGAAACGCCTCCGCCAGTTCCAGGACCTGTTTGCGTATACGAGCGAGCGCCTGAGCGTCCTTGTGATGGTTGAGGGCTTCAACAATCCATGCGCCGGTCTGTTCCATTTCCTTCTCTTTCATGCCGCGCGTGGTAAGGGCAGGCGTGCCGATCCGTATGCCGCTGGGCTTGAGCGGAGGATTACTGTCAAACGGTATCGCGTTTTTGTTCACGGTGATTCCCGCCTGGCCCAGCGCATCTTCGGCTTCACTACCGAGGATTCCGTTGGCAAAAACGTCAATCAGCATAAGGTGCGTATCCGTGCCGCCGGTGATAATGCGGAACCCTTCATCCATGATCTTGCGGGCAAGCGTGCGGGCGTTGGCCACAACCTGCCGGGCGTAATCCTTGAAGGCCGGTTGCAGCGCCTCACGGAAACAAACCGCTTTTGCTGCGATGATATGCATCAGCGGCCCGCCCTGTATGCCCGGGAAGGTGATCTTGTCCACAGTGGCGGCAAGACTCTGGCGGCAGAGCACCATGCCGGCGCGCGGCCCGCGCAGAGTTTTATGCGTGGTGCTGGTGACAATATCGGCATGGGGCACCGGCGACGGATGCACTCCGCCAGCCACCAATCCGGCAATGTGCGCCATATCCACCATGAATTTTGCGCCGGCTTTATCGGCAATCTGCTTCATACGGGCAAAATCAATGACGCGAGCATAGGCGCTGGCGCCGCCGATAATCATTTTTGGGCGTTCACGCACGGCGATCTCTTCCATCTCGTCATAGTCGATGGTTTCCGTGTCCCGGCGCACGCCGTAAGGAATAATTTTGTACATTTTGCCGGAAAAATTCAGCTTGTGCCCATGAGTGAGATGGCCTCCATGGGCAAGGTTGAGGCCCATGACGGAATCGCCCGGCTCCAGCAGTGACATATAAGCGGCCATGTTGGCCTGCGAACCTGAGTGCAACTGGACATTGGCATGTTCCGCCCCAAAGAGCTGCTTGGCGCGGTCACGCGCCAGGGTCTCGACAACATCCGCAAACTCACAGCCGCCGTAATAACGTTTACCCGGATATCCCTCAGCATATTTGTTGGTAAAAACCGAGCCAGCGGCTTCCAGCACCGCCATGCTGACGAAATTCTCTGAAGCGATCAGTTCCAGCCCCTCATGCTGGCGGATGGACTCATTGGCAATGGCGCGCGCAATTTCAGGATCGGACTCAGAGAGAGGCAGGGACATCCAGTTGTTTTTCATCACAGTGAAATCTTACTAGGAGATGCTGAAGTGAGCGAGTTTTGCTGCTTGGCAGATGGTTTACTTTCCGGGGATGGTGACGCCCTTGGCATCGGCATAAACATCCGGATGATGAAGCTCCATCCAGCGGCCGGGCTTTTGCAGGGGAGTAAAGCCAAATTTGGCATAGAGTCCATGCACGTCGCGCGTGGCCAGCATCCAGCGGCGCAGCCCTTGAAGGCCAGGGTGCGCCACAATGCACTCCATGAGCCAGCGGGAAAGTCCGCGGTTGCGGTGCGAGGGAAGAATAAAAACGTCAGCCAGATAAGCAAACGTTGCCTGGTCCGAGATGATGCGGGCAAAGCCAACCTGCCGGCTACCGTGGTAAACGCCAAAACAGATTGAGTTCTCAATCGACCGCTGCACTGTTTCCACGGGAATGCCTTGCGCCCAATAGCTGGCCGTGAGGAACCCGTGGACGACGGCCAAATCAATGCGCTCGGGATCGGTGCTGATCTCAAAGCCGCCCTTTGACCAGGAATGATGCATCAGCTTTGCCTTGCCGCGCCGCCTGCGTCCTCTTTTCTCTCTTCTCTTTCTTCTTGTTCGATGGCCATGATTTTTTCCACGCGGCGCTCATGGCGGCCTCCGGCAAATTGTGCGGCAAGCCATGCGTCCACAATGCGGAACGCCGCATCGGATTTCAGAATACGCGCGCCCAGCGCCAGAACGTTGGCGTTATTGTGTTCGCGGCTCATCTGGGCTTCATATTCTGTGCTCACATTGGCCGCGCGGATGCCGTCAACTTTATTGGCGGCAATCGCCATGCCAATACCGCTGCCACAGACCAGGATGCCCAGATCAGCGCGCTGCCCGCTTACGTCATGCGCCACGGCGCGGGCATAGTCCGGATAGTCGACGGACTCCGCTGACGAGGCGCCTTCATCGCGAACCTCGATGCCCCGTTGTTGCAGATGCAGTTTGATCTGGTCTTTCAGTTCATAACCGGCATGGTCCGCGCCCAGTGCGATTTTCATAGAAACTCATTTTACTGAAAAGCCGCAGGCAAGGACGGCTCCGCAATTGCCGCAAATAAGTAAGCCGGCCCAATCAGCCGGCTTACAAGAGATTCGCTCTGTCCAACAAAGGCCATATGGCCCTGCATTTTATTTGTGTTCGTGCTTCTCGCCGGCTTCCATGCCTTCTTTCACATGATGGATGGCGTCATTCACGGCTTTGAGGGCGGCCACACGATGCCCGCCTTTATCGTGCTTGGCTTCCTCCAAATGGTGCTTGGCTTGTTGCAGGGCTTCCAGCGCGGCCTGCATGTGGGGCTGGTCATCATCGTCATACGCGGCAACCGCGGTAATGGGAACGGACAGGAGACCCAAAATAATGGTCAGGGCAAATATCCGGGAGATTGTTCTCATGGAGTGGAACCTTCCTTTTTATAGAAATCTGCTCGCACTAGAAATTAGTCTTGGGAAACTGTAATTGTCAACCGGCGGGCCGCACCAATCCGAAAGGCCAGCACCTTCCGGCGAGGCGGCTCCTCCCGGCGCGGAATATGCACTTGCGATACCCCAGTAAGGTGAATGTCAGCTTGTATTTAAGCTGCTTTTCATCGGATAATCACGCTCGCATCCTCCCCCGGTTGAATCGTTCCTGATGAGGTGATTATGGGCACACGGCCCGCGCATGAAGTTGAAGCCGATCTGACAGGCGACACCCGGGTCGCGGTGACGGCGCATAAGTACATACAGTTCGCGGTGGTGGATTCCATAGCGCGGCTTACGCTGAACCACGCTCCGCACAACGTGCTGACCGTGCCCATGATGAAAGAGATGGCCGAGGCCATTGAGAGCCTGAACGGCCGGGCCGACGTAAAAGCGATCCTGCTGCAGTCGGCGCAGCAGGCGTTTTCCGCCGGCATTTCACTGGAAGACTCGCGCCCTGACCGCGTCTTCCAGACCCTGGACGCCTTTACCCGTGTTTTTCAAGCCATGGTGGACATCTCCAAGCCCGTGGTTGTGGTGGTGAATGGCCCGGCCATTGGCGCAGGATCAGAGCTGGTGGGTTTTGCCGACGTGGTGCTGGCAACGCCCAAAGCGAAGTTTGCCCAGCCGGAAGTAAAGCTGGGCGTTTTTCCTCCGTTTGCCGCCGTGATGCTGCCGCAAATGATCGGCACCAAGAAAGCTTACGAACTTATTCTTACCGGCGAAGCGCTCTCAGCCGAGGAAGCGCTGACCTTTGGCTTTGTCAACAAAGTGGTGCCGGAAGCGGAACTGCAAAAACACGTAGAGGCGCTGATCGCACGAATCTCAGAATTCAGCGGCCCGGTGCTGGAAGTGACCAAGCGCGTGATCAGCAACTCCGTGGGACGCCCGCTCAAAGAGGCCATGAAAACGTCACAAGACCTCTATCTGAACGAACTGATGAGCCTGGAAGACGTGCAGGAAGGTTTGCGAGCGGTAATTGAAAAACGCAAACCGGTGTGGAAGAACAAATAGCCGTCAGCAGTCAGCACTCAGCATCCAGCCAGAGCAGCTAAACCGCAAAGGACGCGAAGGGCGCAACGGATGAGAAGCTAGCGAGAAGTTGTTCCAATAGGCTGGGTTTTTGAAATCCCGAATCCCGCGTAGCGGATGAATACAAGGGAACCCTATTCCACGAATGCAAACTTCTGGCGAACCATGAGAGCTTGGCGGCCATAGGGTTCCCTCGCTGCGCTCGGGATTTCAGAAAACGATCATTACTGACTGCCGATTACGCCACTTACTGCCGATTACGCCTCATAAGTTCTTCACCAAAAACCTCACCATGTGATAGCCGTCCATATATTTGAACGGCGTCTCACCGGTGGTGTAGTGGCCGCAGGGAAGGACCACGGTCTTGAGATCCGCGCCGTACTTGCGGAAACCTGCTACGGCTTCACGCGACAGCTCGGGAAGAAACGTGAGGTCGTAGCGCGCGTAGATCATCAGCGTCTTTTTGGGGTAGCGGGCGAACTTATCAAAGTACGCCATGGGGCTCACGCATTTCCAGGCCTGGCGAAGGCTTTCCAGCGTAATCCCGGAGTTCTCCAGTCCTTCTCGCACGTGGCGGGTGGATTGGCCTGTCCACACCACGTCCGCCATATAGGTGGAGGCGTGATTGAAGACATTTACCTTGACCCGCGCATCATGCGCGCTGGCCAGGAACGCGTAGCACGACCCAAGACTGGTGCCGACCAACCCGACGCTGTCTTTGCCCTGAGTGGCAAGCCAGTCAATGCAGGCGCGCGTATCGACTACGGCCTGCCGTGCCGCATCCAGTGTGCGGCAGATGTTGGGTGAGACGGCATAGTCAGAGCGGGCGGTCTCCTGCGGACGGCGGATGTCATGATACGGCTTGCTCAGCCGCAGCATGGAAATGCCAAAGCGATTCAGGATTGGTCCCAGGGCGTTATAAGCAATTCCGTTGGCGTTCCAGTGGGGCAGCACAATCACGGCCCGATTTCCCGCCGCCGGATACCAGCGGGCATTTACCAGATCATTTTCCGGATAAGGCGTGGGCGCGGGCGAGGTGAAGCGCAGAAAAGTGCCATCACCCCGGGGGACTTTTTCATTGGCGTTGCTGCCGGTGGGAAACAGCTCAATCCTGCGCTGTTCCAACCGGAAGTCCTGAGGCGTCTTATAGGCGAAAAAATCGTCACTATGGGCGACAATATGGTCGTTCAAGCCGTGCAAATAGCTTTCAAAATGCTCTTCAGAGCTGGGAAAGTCGCCGTTCACCAGGGGCCACCGCCGGGCCCATTCCATGCCCCACTCCAGCGGACGAACCACGCGATTGGTGTCCCGCGTTGTGAGACGCGTCTCCCACGCATACATCCATTTTTGATAAATGCCGGTCATTTGAACATTGAAAATTGAAAATTTATGAATTCGCTTTCTCTGATTTTACTTTCTCTAGATTCTAAATGATCGAGAGCACCTTTTCTGACGCCGGGCCACCAATGCGCGGATGAAATCCCGTACACTGATTGGCTGCTCGCCTATACCGGCGCAGCACCCGGAGCGCTCACGCTTTGATCCCGAGCAAACTAGACCGAATTGCCCATGAAAGCGGTGGAGAGTTGCGCGGCACAGATGCACTGGTGATTGACCGCGTATGCACGGATTCGCGCGACGCCTCTCCGGGAGCGCTCTTTGTTGCTTTGCAGGGACAGCAGACAGATGGCCATCGATTTCTGGCTGACGCTTTCCGCAACGGCGCGACGGCGGCAATGATCGCTCAAGAACGTGCTGCTGGTGCGGCGCTGGACCCTGCGTGGCCGTTGATTGTTGTGCCTGATCCCTTGCGCGGACTGCAGGCCCTGGCGCGGTGGCACAGGCGAGAATATTTTGACCGCGTACTGGCTATTACCGGCAGCAATGGCAAGACAATTGTGAAAGACGCATTGAAAGCCCTGCTGGCGGGCAGACAATTCCTGGCTTCGCCGGGAAGCTATAACAGCCAGTTAGGGCTTCCGCTGGCAGTGCTCTCGGCGGAGAAACGCGAAGCGCTGGGCATCCTTGAGGTTGGCATCTCCGCGCCGGGAGAGATGGCTGCCCTGGAAGAGATCGCGCGGCCCAACTACGGAATTCTTACCAACATTGGCCTGGCGCACTTTGCGGCTTTTGGCAGCCGCGAAGTCATCGCGGCAGAGAAGATGAAACTGTTTGAGCGCGTTCCGCAAGACGGCTGGCTGCTGCTGCCAGCGGATGAGCCGACACTAGATGCGCCAGCGCAGCGCATCCAGTGCCCGATCCATAGAGTTGGCGGCAGCCGGCAGGCGGTTTCACTCACTCCGGTTTCACTGGGCGCGGAAGGGCAAGTGCTTGAGCTGGACATTGCGGGGCAGGGCACGCGCAGCGTGACGGCAAAAACGCGTTCGCCGGAGATCATTGCCGACCTGCATTTTGCGGCGTCGGCGGCATACCTGCTGGGCGCGGGCCTGGACGAAATCGCGACAGCGCTGGACGGTTATGCGCCCACATCCACGCGCATGGAACTGTGGTCATCGCCGCAGGGCATCCGCATCATTAATGATGGTTACAGTTCTGATCCAATTTCAGTGCGCGCCGCGCTGCGCTCGGCCACGCTGGGCGCATCGCGCAACGGCAGAAAGATGTTTGCCTTTGCCGGAATGCGCGAACTTGGCGCCAGCTCTGGCCGCGAACATGCCCAGGTGGGAACGCAGGCAGCGGAGTACGGCTTCAGCCATCTGTTTCTTGTGGGCGGCGGCGAACTGG
>DATBCN010000259.1:0-9431 GCA_036270475.1 Candidatus Angelobacter sp.
CGCGTGTTCAGTTCCGTGAGATTGATGTTGTCAACAATCACGTTGGTGTTGTGCTTTTCGCCCCACTGTTTGGCAAAAGTCTCGTTGAACCACTTATCGTAAGCCGGCACAAAGTGGGCCCACTGCAGGATCTTCAGGGTCTTTTGCTGCGCCGCGGCCCTTTCAGGAAACAAGAACGCGGGCCCCAGTGTTCCGGCTGCGATGCCACTCGCTCCGGCGATTTTGATGAAATCTCTGCGAGATACTCCCTTGCCCTTCTTATCGCTCATCATTCCCTCCTCAAGGTCAAATTCAGCGATTTATTTTGCACTCGAACGAAAACTCCAGCTATTTCTCTTCTCCAAAATTCTTTACATCTTCCGGAACATCTTTGACTACCACCGGACGGTCGCCCTGGACCATCACGCGGATCTGTTCCACCACGTCAGGATTGGCCAGGGTTGTGACGTCGCCCGTATCCATATGATTGGAAATTGCTGAAAGCACGCGGCGCATGATTTTGCCGGAACGCGTTTTGGGCATGTCCGGCACCACATGGACTTTCTTTGGCCGGGCGATTTTACCGATCTGATGTTCAATGGCTTCGGTCACGGCTTTTTGCACGGCGGCAGCATTGTGTTGCCCAGGTTTCAATGAAACGTAGACTTCCGGTACACGGCCTTTCACTTCATCCACAACAGGGATCACCGCCGCTTCAGCCACTTCCTTCACCGTGAGACAGGCGGATTCCAGTTCTTTGGTTCCCAGCCGGTGGCCGGCTACGTTGATTACATCATCCACGCGGCCCAGAATTCTGAAGTAGCCATCCGGGGCCTGCACCGCGCCATCGCCGGCAAAGTACGGCCAATCACGCCAGTCCTTGCTCTTGGGATCTTTGTTGTATTTTCTGTAATATTGGGCCACAAAGCGGTCGCGGTCACCCCAGATGGTCTGAAAGATTCCCGGCCATGGATTGCGGATGCAGATGTTCCCTGCCTTGCCCGATCCGCCTTTTACCTCTTTGCCCTCTTCGTCAAAGATTACGGGATAAATTCCCGGCAATGCAGGCCCAGCGCTGCCCGGCTTCATTGGATCAATGGCCGGCTTGGTGCTGCAAAGGAAGCCGCCCGTCTCCGTCTGCCACCAGGTATCCACGATTACAGCTTCGCCTTTGCCTACGACTTGGTGATACCACTTCCAGACCTCCGGCTCAATTGGCTCGCCCACGGTCGTCATGTGTTTGAAGTGATAATCGTATTTCGCGGGTTCATCCGGACCAGCTTTGCGCAGCATGCGGATCGCCGTCGGCGATGTGTGGAAGATGTTCACCTCTAACCGCTTGGCCACGCGCCATGGCCTGCCTGCGTCAGGATAATTCGGCACGCCTTCATACAACACGCTGGTTGCCGCCAGCGCCAGCGGCCCATAAACGATGTAGGAGTGCCCGGTTATCCAGCCGATATCGGCCATGCACCAGTAAACGTCAGTCGGATGAATATCCTGAATATATTTGGAGGTACCTGTAACGTAAGAAAGGTAGCCTCCGGTACCGTGCTGGCAACCTTTGGGGCGGCCCGTGGTGCCGCTGGTATACATCAGAAAAAGCGGCGCTTCCGACGGCATGGGCACAGGAGCGACCTGATGGCCGGAATATTTTTTGAGTACGTCTTCCACAAAGAAATCGCGGCCTTCGACCATCGGTGTCTTGGAGTGATATTTTCCCGCCTCACGTCGCCAGACCAACACCTTCTCGATCGCATGGTTTTCGTTCTTGGCGGTGGCCACTGCCAGGTCGGCTTTCTCCTTGTGGTCGGTCATCGTGCCACTGCGATAGTACCCGTCGATGGTGACCAGGACCTTGCTGCCGGAATCGGCGGCGCGCATGCCGCACGCTTCTCCGCTGAATCCGCCAAAGACCACGGAGTGAATCACGCCCAGTCGCGCGCAGGCCAGCATAGTGATTGGCAACTCCGGTACCACGGGCATGTGAATGGTGACCCGGTCTCCGGCTTTTAGTCCGGCAAAATCACGCAGCAATGCCGCCATTTCATTCACGCGGTAATAAAGTTCCTGATAAGTAATGGCAAGCGGCGGAGCATCTTCCGGCTCCCCAACAAAAATGAATGCGGCTTTATTGCGGTATTTTTCCAGATGGCGGTCAACGCAGTTGTAACAGGCATTGATCTTGCCGCCGGCAAACCATTTCCAGAAAGGAGCGTCACTGGTATCGAGCGTGGTGTGCCAGTATGTGTCCCAGCTTAGCAGGTCGGCATATTCGCGAAAACATTCAGGGAAGTTTTTCTCGTTGAAGCGCTCATTGACCGCCGGGTCCGTCAGCAGGGCCTGCCCGATAAAGGCGGAACTGGGATAAAAATATTGCTCTTCCTTCCAGTGGACGGCAATCTGCGCTTCGTTAACTTCTGTTTCCTGTTCTTGTTCCTTCATTACGCGAGCGTCAGCCATGGCTTGGACCTCTTTGATTTCCAAATCGAATCGAGCTAAGTCGCAAGGGCCCGCAGGGGTTGGGCCGTAACGAACTAACGGGTGGCAACGGCTGCCACCCGCCAGTCCGAAACAGATTATCCTACACCTACCCGGCACCTGCTCTGCAAGCGTCAGGTCAGTTTTTACGCCTTCTTCCCGCTGATCTCGGTCCAGATTTTCACGTTAACCGTTTCCTTCAAGAAAATTAATCCGACCACGAAAGTCATGCTGGCCACAATCATCGGATACCATAGACCCGCATAAATATTGCCGGTAGCGGCACATACAGATAACCCGACGAGCGGCACTAAGCCGCCAAAGATTCCGTTGCCTATGTGGTAGGGCAACGAAAATGATGTGTACCTTATCTTTGCCGGGAAGGCCTCCACCAAGTACGCTGCAATCGGGCCGTATACCATTGTCACGTAGATCACCTGAATCCAAACCAGCAGAATGAGCATGGGAACATTAGGATTGGGCGCCTCTTTGGCAGGAACGAATTTATTCGGGTCTGCTGGGTCCGTAGTCAAAGGCGTCAAGGTCCATGCCTTGGTGACTGGGTTTTGCGTGGACTTGAATGTGATCACATGATTGCCCGCTGCATTTTCCATGGCGTGGTAGATCGGATAGTAGGTGAGAACCGCAAGGAGACAGCCTGCCAGGATGATCTTTTTACGCCCAATCTTGTCGGAAAGCGCGCCAAAGACGGTAAAGAACGGCATACCGATTAACATCGCAACCGCGACAATGATGAAACCAGTGCGCAGATTCACCTTCAAAATCGATTGCAGGTAGAACAGCGCATAGTACTGGCCTGTATACCAGACCACGCCCTGTCCGGCGGTCGCTCCAAGCAGTGAGATCAGAACCAATTTGAGGTTAGGCCATTTTGTAAAGGCGTCTTTGAGCGGCTGTGCCGAAGCCATGCCGGTGCTCTTGATCTGCTCAAAGATCGGCGATTCCTTCATCTTGAGGCGGATGTACAGCGAGATCACAACGAGGACGGCCGAGGCCAGGAAAGGAATGCGCCAGCCGTAACTCTGGAAATTCGCTGGTGTCATATAAAACTGGAGGGCCAGCACGGTCAGGAGGGAGAAAAACAAGCCCAGCGTAGCCGTAATCTGAATAAAGCTGGTCCAGTAGCCGCGCTTGTTGTCGGGAACGTGCTCGGCTACATAAATAGCAGCCCCGCCGTACTCCCCGCCCAGCGCCAACCCTTGCAATACGCGGATGGCAATCAGACCGATGGGAGCGAACCAGCCAGCGGTCTTGAAGGTCGGCATGCACCCAATTAGAAAAGTGCCCCCGCCCATCACGGTTAGCGTAACCAGGAAGGCGTACTTACGGCCAACGAGGTCCCCGATCCTGCCGAAGAAGAGCGCGCCAAATGGCCGCACACCAAATCCGACGAAGAACGTGGCAAGATACGCGATCAGCGCGAACGTGTTGTTTCCCGTCGGGTAAAATTTTTGGGACAGTACGACTGCCAAGCTCCCGAAAATGTAAAAGTCGTACCATTCGATCATTGTTCCAACGGATGACGCTAAGATCACCATCCATATCTTTGAAGTCGATATCTGGTCCGATGATGTTATCGGCACGCCAGTACTGGACATACGGCCCTCCTGGAAAAGAGCCAGGCCGGCCGGACCTGGTCCCTGTTATGTTGAGCTGGTTGCAAAGCATCAAAACTGAAGCATAATGCCGTATGAATACGAAAATTCGCCCTCTGTTTTCAGAACCTGAGGGATTGGCTTCAGCCCTTATCTGGCGTCCCATGACTGAAGAATGTTGGCTCTGGGAAACGTGCCGTTCGCCCGCCACAGTGGCCGGACAGGATCAATCGTCATTTGGCAACCTAGGGTAGTCGGATTACCGCAGATGTCAAGGGGAAATCAAAGAAGGAACATGAATGGTTCACGGAAAATGCCAGGCAGGCCCTTCTTAACGGTCTAAAAAGAGCCTCTTGTGAATCATAGCTCGTAGGCATATCATGCCCATTCTGTATTACCAGCCATGCCGCTGATACCTTGAAAACCCTCGGCCTTTATCGTTTGGCGCATACTGCCTTGAGGAGGAAACATGAAGTGGCGTTTAGCTTTCGTTGGCACGTACATCGGTCGCAGCACGATTTTTGCTTTGGCGCTCTGCGGAATGGCCGTCTTTTGCACCGGCTCCAGCCCCGCCTTTGCCGCCGATGACACCATCACTATCGGCGTGGTGTTGCCCACAACGGGAAGCGAGAGCAAGCCCGGTCAATATCAGAAAGAAGGGATTGAACTCGCCATCAAGCAGATCAATGACGCAGGCGGGATCATGGTAAAGAGTAAAGGCAAAAAGCTTAAGATCAATGAAATCTTTTACGATGACGGCACTGACTCCAAGAAATCCGCGGCGCTGACTGAACGCGCCATGAGTTCTGACGGTGCAGTGGCTGTTCTGGGCGGCTATTCCACCGCGCTTGGGACCGCTGAATCCGTGATGGCTGACCGCTACAAGACCCCGTGGATCACCACCGGGGCCGGCGCCACCGCCATTTTCGGCAAAGGCTATCAGTATGCTTTCGGGACTTTGAGCCCGGTGGCCCTCATCGGCACAACCTCCGCGGAATTCCTTGGTTCCCTGATCGACCAAGGCAAGCTCAAAAAAGGCCTGAAAGTCGCAATGGTGGTGGAGAACACCGATCACGGCGTTGACTACGTGCAGGGATTTACGGAATGGTCCAGCAAACACGCAGGTTATTTTGAAGTCGTCCTCAATGAGAAATTCGAGCTCAACGCCACGGATTTTTCCGGGGTGCTGCAGAAAGTAAAAACCAGCAAAGCCGACGTTTTTCTATCCGACGCCCACCTGCCCGACTACATCACCATGCACCGCCAATATCTGCAAAATGGCCTGCATCATCAGATGGTGAGCTATGGCGCTCGCGGCCCGGAAGCAGGAGCGCGCCAGGCATTGGGCGCGGGAACGGACTACATTTTCTCCGGAATCTGGTGGTCGAATAAGCTGCCCTATCCTCAAGCCAAAAAATTTGCCGATGACTACAAGGCCTTTGCCGGACACGATGTTGATTCCTGGTATGCCGCGCCCGCGTATGACGGCATGCGCATCCTGGCCAAGGCAATTGAAGCCGCTGGTTCGCTCGACAAAACCGCCATCCGTGACGCTCTCAGAAAAGCCCAGCTCAAGGATGCCGTGCTGCCGGGGCAGGTGCTAAAGTTCGGCGCCAACGGTCAAAGCGAATATCCCTTTGTGATCACGCAGAACAAGCCTGACAATAAAGTGGACATCGTTTTCCCCAAGGATGCGGCCACCGGTGAGCCAGTAGCTCCATCACCGAACAAATAGGGCTTTGCCACCAACATGGATGCTGTCGAGTATCTCGACCTCTTATTGAAGGCGCTGCTGCTGGCCGGGGTGTATGCCGCAATGGCCGTCGGCATGACGGTGATTTACGGCGTTATGAAAATCGTGAACCTGGCCCATGCCGGGTTCCTGATGCTTGGCGCGTATTTTGCCCTGGAACTGTTTCAGCGCTTTCATATTGATCCAATTCTGGGCGCGGTACTGGCGCTGCCAGTCTTCTTTCTGTTCGGGATGCTGGTGCATTGGGCGCTGGTGCGCTGGCTTCCTAAATCAGACACGCCCACGCTCGCATCACTTCTGCTGATGTTTGGTTTTTTGCTGGTGCTGCAAAACGTCGGCTATTTGATCTGGGGCACGGAGGACCAGTCCATCCTGACTCCGCTCACGCTCTCTTCTTTCCAGATTGGAGAGATCTCGATTGCGAAAGTGAAGCTCGTTGTCTTTGTGGCCGCTGTGGTTTGCATGGTCGTGCTCCAGATTGTCTTTCACCGCAGTTGGTTTGGCCGGTCAATGCGCGCGCTGATTCAAAACCCCTACGCGGCAAAAATTGTAGGAGTGGACGATCAAAGAACTGCGCGTCTTACTTTTGGTCTGGGAACGGCCTTCGCTGGATTCGCCGGAGCGCTGCTTGGCATGCTTTATTCCTTCAGCCCTGACTTTGGCCGCCCTTTTCTGTTGCGATCGTTTGTGATCATCGTGCTCGGCGGCCTGGACTCGGTTTCCGGAGTCGCTTTAGGCGCTATTGTGCTGGCCGTGCTGGAAATATTCAGCACCGCCATTCCTCTGCCTTGGTACTGGCATAAGTGGATTTTCTTTTATCTGCCGCCCAGCTATCAACCGGTGGTTCCTTTCGCCCTGCTGGTGTTGGTGCTGATCATTATGCCCAAGGGACTTGCCAGCCTGTTCAATCGCAAATGGAAGACTGCATGACGCAACCGTCAGGCGCTGCCGGCTGGCTGAAGATTGTCCTGCCATTGCTATTACTGGCGGCGCTGTTGCTTTTGCCGGTGACCCATCCCAGTGACAACATCATTCGTCTGCTGTTTATCACTGCCGTATGGACTACGACTAGTCTCGGCTGGAACCTGCTCGGCGGAATGACCGGACAGGTGTCTTTTGGCTTTGCCGTGTTCTTTGGATTGGGCGCATACGCCACTGCGCTCCTGATGCATGCCGGACACAGCCCTTACTTCGGCTTCCTTGGCGGCGCTGCCATCGCCATGCTGGCTTCTTTCCTTATCGGCCTGCCAACGTTCCGTCTGCGCGGCCCATACTTTGTAATCGCCACCATCGGCGTAACGGAAGCCGTTCGCGTCATCATGAACAATCTGGACGTAACCGGCGGGGCCAGCGGCTATCGCATTATTGAAGACAAGCCATTCAGTCCGCTGGAGCACTATTACACAGCCATTGGCGCGGTCGCGCTCGCGTTCGTCATATCGCTGCTGGTCGCCAGCAACAAGTTTGGCTTGGCGCTGCGCGCCATCAATCAGGATGAAGACGCTGCCGCCGATCTGGGCGTAAATCCATTCACATCCAAGCTATGGATCCATGCCATTGCCGCTGGCCTTACCGGCATTGCCGGCGGCATCTATGCCCGCCGCGCGGCGTTCTTTTATCCCGGTGATGTTTTTGCTTTCCAGACCGGCATTTCCATTCTTCTTATGCCGGTAATCGGCGGCATTGGAACGGTTTGGGGACCGGTGCTGGGCGGCGTGGTTTTTGGCATGGTGGAAGAACAGATCTCGGTGAAGTTTCCCAATCTCCATCTGATGATCTATGGTTCACTATTAATTGGCATTATCCTGCTGGAGCCTGATGGTCTGCTAGGACTCTTGCAGCGTCTCTTCCGGCTGTTTAGGAGAAAACGTGAAAATTCTGGAAGTCCAGACGCTGACCAAGTACTTTGGGGGCGTGGCGGCGTTGAAGGACGTAAGCTTTGATATCCCGGAAAAACAGATCTGCGGTTTTATAGGGCCGAACGGCGCGGGCAAAACAACGCTGTTCAGCCTGATCACCGGGGCGGTGCGTCCGTCGTCTGGCCAGGTCCATCTCCGGGGAAAAGATGTAACCGGCATGTCCGCCGCGGCTCTGGTGAAGAAAGGCGTGGCCCGGACACATCAGGTGGTGCGGCCGTTCAAAGCAATGTCAGTGCTGGAAAATGTGCAGGTCGCGGTGCATTATGGCCGCCGTGCGGTAATGCGCACCGCCGTGGCCAGGGAGCATGCCATGGAAGCGTTGAAACACGTCGGTCTGGACCGCAAGGCAAACCAGCTTGCTTCCGCGATCTCCCTGGGCGAACAGAAACGCCTGGAAGTAGCGCGCGCGCTGGCCACCGCTCCGGAACTGCTGCTGCTGGACGAAATCTGCGGCGGCCTTACTGGATCAGAAACCGCCGCCATGATGGAGTTGCTGCACCGCATCCGGGAAGACGGCGCCACCATTATGTACGTGGAACATGATATGAAAGCGATTATGGCCGTGTGCGATCGCATCACGGTGTTGAATTTTGGTCAGAAATTGGCGGAAGGAAAGCCAGAAGAAGTGCAAAACGACGCATCGGTCATTGAAGCCTATCTCGGCAAAAGCACCTTTGGGGAAAAGAAGCGTGGCTGAACCGCAAACTCCAATCGATCCATCATCACCTCTTCTTGCCGCGAAAGACCTTGAGGTGAGCTATGGTTCCACGCAGGTGCTCTGGGGCGTTTCATTTTCCGTGGCGCGGGGAAAAATCACGTGCATTATCGGGCCCAACGGCGCGGGCAAGACAACGGCTCTTAATACAGTTGCCGGAGTGCTTCCCGCCAGGCGAGGCCAGCTCCTTTTGAGTGGCGACAACATTACCGCGCTCTCCACGCGCGGACGCGTCAAGCGCCACATCAGCCTGGTACCCGAGGGGAGGCAGCTCTGGCCGGGCATGTCGGTGGAAGAAAACCTGCTAATGGGATGTTTTCTTCCGCAGTTTCGGCAAAGATCGCAAACCGGACTGGCGCGAGTCTATCAGCTATTTCCACGGCTCAAAGAGCGACGCCATCAAATGGCCGGGACGCTTTCCGGCGGTGAGCAACAGATGTGCGCCATTGGCCGGGGACTCATGTCAGGACCGCAATTACTCATGCTGGATGAACCCTCGCTGGGACTCGCACCCAAACTTGTTGATGAGATATTTGAATTCATCGTCAACATCGCACAGCAGGGCGTAACTATTCTGTTGGTCGGGCAAAACGTGAATTACACATTGCAGATTTCCCACTATGGCTACGTGATGGAGGCCGGGCGCATTACCCTGGAAGGTCCCACCGAGATGTTGATGAACAATGAGTTCGTGCGCCGCGCTTACCTGGGGATCGCGGAAGAACCGCAGGCAAAATAACTAATTGCAGCACTCTTTTAACATCCGCAATAAAACGCTTTTTGCTGTCATGGTGTCAGCAATAAAAAAGGCCGGCGCCCCGCAAAGGCGCGGCCTTTCTTTTCGCATCGTCACCGGTTCAGAACGTGAACATATCGCTCAGGTCATTGCCTAGCTGGTTTCTTGCATTCAGAGCAGGCAGGCCAAAGGTATTTTGGATGAAACGCAGAACGGAAACGTCATCCATTTG
>DATBCN010000260.1:0-3980 GCA_036270475.1 Candidatus Angelobacter sp.
ATGAATGCTTGAAAGTCTGGGTGTTCATTTGTATCTCTCCTGGAGGGGACCAAGTTATTTAGAGAATGTGAGCTTTCTCAGTCCGCCGTTGATGTATTGAATTTCTGGCTCTGGGGTATGTGACAGTCGTCACGCGTACTCCGGAACAACATTCTGTTGGTAATGCGGAGAGGTATTTCTCAAGCCGTAACGATCGTCGGAAAATCTGGGCGGTCATTGTTCCCTGGGATGGAAATGCATGGGCGCTGGGGGGAGTGAGCGCCGGATGTCCACTCAGAAAAACGACCAATACCGCTTATATCGAATAAGTGGCATTGGATTTGTTGCAAAATATAGATGCATGGCCATGAGGCCTGAGATTGTTTCAAGCGCAGCGAATGCAGAATCTATTTGGTGATGCGGCGCGCCACCATGTTGAATTGTGTGCCCGTCCATAGCAGCGGTCCGCGTACACGAACAGTATCGCCATTGGCGACAGTCCCGGCTCGATTGTCAGTTCTGGACTGTTCAACCACATGGACCGCCGTTTCTCCGGAGAGCAGCGTTACGTAGGAATCAGCGGGAAGCAGCAGATCAAAGCTTGCGCCGCCGCCCGGCAGTGGGGTAAAAGCGGAAACAACACCGCTGACCGCCTGCTGTTGCAGCCTGACCTCTATGGGAAGGACTGGCTGGCTGGGGGTGACTCCTTGCGTTATCACTTCAATTCGCTGTCCGGCTTTGAGATGGCTTGAGTCAAAGACAAAATTGACCGCGGGAGAGCTGAGTGCGGATACGTCGCAATTGCCATAGTCAGTTGCATATGAGGCGTCAGGCAGGGCGGAAATGTCCATCAGAAAGTCCTGGCCGATCTGCGCGGAGCTGAAACTTGGGCCTGTTCCATCCTGCACGGCCACATCCAGCAGGGAGGGGACGTTGAAACTGCCGATCTGAGTAATGGTGCCTTCCACCTGCACGGCGGTTGTGCCGCCGAGCGCTTCAATGGTTTGTGCGAACAGGGCGCCATCCGCGCGGGTAAAGCCCTCAACCTGGATGATCCTGTTCTGCAAATCCGCCAACTGCAGACCTTGCGGAAGGCTGGTGCCCCCATCCACGTTAAACGGCAGGCGCGAGCCGCTCTGTCCCATTTGCAGGACAAATCCGTGAGCAGACACTTCAACGACTCTGCCGGTCTCACATTCAAACTCACCGTCATCATCCTGTTGGCGGCCTTCAATGCCAACGGGCTGAAGGGTGAACGCGAAGGACGATTCAGTGAAATGCGTGCCCCTGATGTTTCCTGCGCCGTCGCTGATAAGAGCGCTGGCCAGATTCACGTCCAGATTCAGCACAACAGGAGCATTGCCCACAACCAGCGGCGGATTAAAATTCACCCGCACGGTTTGGTCCGCGCCGTTGATGCGGTCAATCAGGGTGACTGGGGCGGGCGTGAGCAAAGTCTTGGCGTAGGTCACGGAAGGGCTTTGGATCGTAATTTCGGCGGCGGTATAACTTCCGGGGTTCAAAGCCGCAATCGCCAGGGGCTGCATTTTGGCTGCGGTGTGGCTCAACTCCAGACGGTTGGTATTCAGCGTGATCGTGGAGGGAGTTCCGCCACCCTGTGGAATCAGGGCAATAGGGCCGCCAATGGTTACTTCAAATGAGAAAACCTGGTCTGCTGGCGCGTCGCCGATCCGGAGTTGGGTTACAGTGGCGGCCTGAGGAGCTTGCGGGGCGGTTCCCTGGTGCTGCAAAGCGCCTGTGCCGCAACCCGCCGCCATTGTGCAAATCAGGAGGCTGTACGCAACTATTTGCAGCTTTCGTGGTGAATAAAGTTTCCTCATCCCAATAACCTCGCCCATCGTCATGTCTGTAAGAACTTGCAAACTCATGCACATCCCGCCATTTACACCGTGTTGGATCAAGGGGTTACACAGCCGTACATGTACCTAAAGGGCAATTTCAAGGCCCAAGCTTCGGGAGGCTGGGGGCGGCGACGGGATCGCCGTTCAAGTCCCGCAGACAGGGGGATCAATGGCTTAGGGGTATGTGCATCAGGAAGCTCAAAAGCCCTAAATTGACGCGATGGCCGCTCTCAGGGGATAATAGATATTCCGAACGAACGTTCGGTAAGCTGATGTCCCTGACCAATCTTGAAACCCGTTTGCCCAGTGGGCCGTACAACGGACGCAAGGGGCGTCCCGTGCCAGCGGCAAAGGGCGAGGAAATCGTAGACTCCCGCTTTGACCGCAGGCTGGCGAAATTGCTGCACCATGCCGCGCACATCTTTTGTGAAAAAGGTTATGAAGGCGCGTCCATGCGCGACCTGTCCAAGGCAGCAGGCATGTCCCTGGCCGGTCTCTACCATTATTTTAATTCCAAAGAAGACCTGCTTTACCTGATCCAGAAGCACACATTTGAAACGATCATTGCGCGGCTGCAGGAGCGGCTAAAGGACGCAACCGGCGCGGAGCAACGTGTCCGCATCTTTATTGAAAACCATCTGGAATATTTTTTGGCGAACAAAGAAGCCATGAAAGTGCTGACGCATGAAGATGAGACGCTCAAGAATGGCCGCGGGGCAGAGATAAGGGCAATCAAGCGCGAGTATTACCGCATCTGCCTGGAGTTGCTGGAGGATTTAGGCCGCGAAAAAGGACTACAATTTTCCGGACGGCTGGCCGTGCTGGCGCTGTTCGGGATGATCAACTGGATTTACACCTGGCATAACCCGCGTGTGGACCTGAATGCCGGAGAACTGGCCGAAGAGATGAGCGATTTGTTCCTGCGTGGCGTGTTGAATCCCGGCAAGCCAAAACGCAAAACGCAAAAAGCGAACGCCTGACCGCGGCGCGCAAAAGAGATCCAATTTTCAAGAAATTCATAAGGAGCTTTTGAACCATGGCTACAACTACAGCAACGGAAACCAAGACCCTGGTCAACTATCGTGTTGAAGACGGCATTGCGATCATTGAACTGTGCGATCCACCGGCAAATACCTATACCTACGAGATGAACCGGCAGCTCGACGAATGCATCCTGAAGGCGCGCATGGACAATGATGTGTACGTGCTGTTACTGACCGGAGCGGGAGATAAATTCTTTTCCGCCGGCGCCAATATCAAGATGCTGTCCAGCGTCGATCCGACCTTCAAATACTACTTCTGCCTGCATGCCAATGAGATGCTGCTGCGCCTGGAGCACACGCCCAAACTGGTGATCGCAGCGATTAACGGGCACTGCGTTGGCGGCGGACTGGAAATCGCCATGGCAGCCGACATCCGCATTGCGCGCCGCGACTCCGGCAAAGTTGGATTGCCGGAAATCAACCTGGGTGTTCTGCCCGGAACGGGCGGTACGCAGCGCCTGAGCCGGATCGTCGGCAAAAGCAAGGCAATTGAACTGATGGTGACCGGCAACACCTTCACTTTCGAAGAAGCGAAAGAGATGGGCATCGTGAATGACATTTACGAGCGCGACGGCTTCATGGAGAACATCATGGAATACGCGCGCCAGTTCACGCCACCGAATAAGGCCGCAAAAGCCGTAGGCAACATCAAGCGGTCCGTGCAGAGCGGATGGGAAGTCCCGATGGAATCAGCTCTGGCGATTGAGCGCGAACTGCAACAGCGGCTCTTTGCCAGCGACGACGCCAAGGAAGGCCTGGCGGCATACGTGGAGAAGCGCCCGGCAACGTTTAAGGCAAAATAGTTTACATCCCGAGCGAAGCGAGGGATCCCTATAACCGCGACAAACTTTCAGGGAATGATGCCGTGCTACGCCACACCATGGAAGAGAAATAGGATCCCTCACCCGCAAACGGCAGCGGGTTCGGGATTTCAGAAACAAGCTAGAGGCCAATCATGATCGCAGCAACAAAAGCAAAAGTTACACCCGGCAAATTGCTCATCGACGGAAAATGGTCGGAGGGGTCCGGTAAGTCGTTTGATACTTTCAATCCCGCAACGGGTGAAGTGCTCACGCAAGTAGCGGAAGGCGGCGCG
>DATBCN010000261.1:0-5098 GCA_036270475.1 Candidatus Angelobacter sp.
CTGGGTGGACGACCTTGCGTTCTCAGGACATTCACCAGCGCAAGTAATCGGGCCTGTCGTTGCAACATTGATCAGAGCTGGATTTCGCGTGTCTCATCGAAAGATTAAACGAATGGGCGGTCGGGACAGGAAAATCTTGAACAAGCTCGTGCTAGGCAAGTTCGTTACAGTCCAGAAGCAATACCGATCGCGGATTCGAGCCGGAATTCATAACTTCAGGTGCGGCAAGGTGCCGGTAGCCGACGCGGGAGCCTACTTCGAAGCGTTGAAGGGGAATATTGGTTACCTTCGGCTTTTCGATCCGAGAAAAGCGGCAAGTCTAGAACAGCGCTTGCAGGACACCTGCGATGAATTGGGTTATCACTTCGCTTAGAAAGAAAACCCAGGCTCAAGCCGAGTTTAAGTAGGCAACAACGCGAGTCTAGCCGTCACTTGCAGTAGGAAGTACTTATATTGGTAAAGCCCTATGCACCTGATTCCCATCTTTGACACCAACATATTTGGCGATCTGCAAAGAGGATCTATAACGCAGGACGTGTGGAGGCGCGTGCATCAAAAGGCACCTGGTCATGGCTGGCCATTGAGCAGCGTAACGGCGTTGGAGCTTCTCGCAGCTGTGGACGTTGCGCCCGCAACTGGCTTTCTCGACGTAAAGCAGCGAATATCAGCGGCCTATAGTATGGGCAATGGTCGGGTATTGGAAGACCCTCGTATGCTGTTCTGTAAAGAAATACTTCGCATCCCTTTCCCCGCCGACCAAATGGCGCCAGCGGGTAACGTAATAGAGCGGCACATGGATATTATCCGGCGCAGCAATTCTCTCGAGCAATTGCTGAAAGGCGTTCCATATAAAGGCCGCCGCATAAAAATGAATGCGACAGCAGCGATCACGCAAGTCATGGCAGGGCCAAAGAAGGACTGGAAGGCCAGCGTGGAAAAGATGGCGGACGAATACTACCCTGCATGGAGAGAATATTTTGAGAGTACGGGGAAACGGATTCCTCCCGAAAAAAAGAGGGAGCTTAAACCAAGGGCGACGTGGCAGCCACAACGGACAGAATTCATTAAGAGCCTCATCCAATGGCTACATGCCGACGAGACGCCCGTGCTGGTGGACGAGCTTTGTAACAGATTTGACGCTGTACTTGAATTCACGATCTTCATCGCTCGTGAATTCCTCATTGGAAACTATTCCCTTGAGCAGCACAATTCCGATGTTTTCGACATGTTTCAGTTGCAGTATCTCGCGATCGACAGGTTTGTGATTGTGACGAACGATCCGGACTTGGTCCATAGAACCCAGCACTCTCATCAAGCTTCTCGAATCATGTCTTTTGATCAATTTCATTCCACTTTGTAAGCCTCAGCGCGGTAAGTAATAAGACTTCACGAGCATGCTTTAAAGGCTCGGTTAGCCTCGTTTTTTCGCCAGGGCGCGCAGGAAGGCGAGACGATTCCTGGGCGCATTGGGCGACAGGAAAATCAGGAATGGTATTCCTGGTGCGTCGCGGGCGCGAGAGGAAAGCGACCGGCCACTCCGTGATTCGCCGTTTCTTTACATGAACGTACTGGCCTGAAGCCGGTTCAGCGATGTATTCCTTTTGCAGGATCAAAGCCAGTCCGGCTTGCCGACCCACGCGGGGTCCGTTTGCGCAGGTGCCCGCTTTTGACTTTCCTTTGTGGCCCTTTGTGTCCTTTGGGGTAAAGATTTTGGCTTTCTCATCCGTTGCCCCAGGAAATCGCCCGCTTTTGACTTTCCTCTGTGGCCCTTTGTGTCCTCTGTGGTAAAGATTTTGGTTTTGTTTTTCTTCCGCATTTTGCCAATTCTGCCCAATCTTCCCCACAAGTTCACATTACTTTCGGGGCAATCCCCTAATCCTGCCCTGCTCCCTTAGTAACATTTCAGGTAAAACAGCGAACCGTGTGCATCAATACCACAATAACTTGTGGTGCCAACACCTTTGTGTCGCAGGATTTTGATGTCCTCTCGGACAAAAGCTGGTACTAGCCCCAAAGATACCCCCCAAACACCAGAGAAAACCGGAAGTTACCTATTGACCTTCCCTTGTTAACCCGGATATAACTCGCTTCGACCTGAAGTTTTCCCCCCCGAGAAGACCAAGGATTTCTCCACAGACCTTAAGTAAGGTCGATGACTCACTGTGGAAAGGCTACACATTTATGGCGGCAGATTCGCGTGAGGTAATGAATATCAGGCAGGCCTCGCAGTACCTGGGGGTCAGTCCGGACACGCTGTACAAATATGTGACCGAGGAAAAAATCCCTGCCTTTAAGCTCGGGAACCGCTGGAAATTCAAAAAAACGATTCTGGACCAGTGGATGGAACAGAAAAGCACCATGAATATGAGCGGCGCCAAGAAAAAACCAAAACCGGCGAAGGCGGCTTCAGCACGGTAAGTCCGGGCAACCGGGGAAGCAACAAGGAAACCAAAAGAAGGCGGACGGCATGTTTGGATTAGGGTCGGGAAAATCGATTGTGGGCCTGGACATAGGCTCCAGTTGCATCAAGGCGATCGAACTGAAGCGCTCCAAGGGCGAGATCGTGGTTTCGCACATTGGGGTGGAAGCGCTGGCCAGCGACATTGTGGTGGATTCCATGATCGTTGATTCGGGCAGCGTCTCCAGCGCCATCAGCAAGATTTTTGGCGAGCATGGGATCAAGACAAAATCGGTGGCGACTTCAGTCAGCGGCCACTCGGTGATTGTGAAAAAGATCAGCGTGCAGCCCATGAGCGAGGGCGAACTGGCGGAGAGCATCACCACGGAAGCGGCGCAGCACATTCCTTTTGATATCGCTGACGTGAATGTGGACTTCGACATTTTGAACCCTGATGACACCGGCCCGCAGATGGACGTGCTGCTGGTGGCCGTAAAAAAAGACAAGATCCTGAATTACACCAACGTGCTCTCGCTGGCGGGCAAGTCGCCGGCCGTGGTGGATATTGACGCCTTCGCGCTGCAGAACTGCTACGAATACAACTACCAGCCCCGGCATGATTCCACCGTCGCCCTGCTGAACCTGGGCGCCAGCGTGATGAACATCAACATCGTGAAAGGCTCCACCCCGCTGTTTACCCGCGATGTGAGCGTGGGCGGCAACCAGTACACGGATTCCCTACAGAAAGAGCTGGATCTGAGCTTTGATGACGCAGAGTCACTCAAGCTGGGCCGCAAGGTTGGCACAGTCAGTGAAGACGCCAAGCTGCCCATCCTGCAGCAGGTCACGGAGATCATCGTGCTGGAAATTCAGAAGACGTTTGATTTCTTCCGCGCCACCGCGTCCGGCGAGCATATTGAGCGCATTTATCTGGCGGGCGGATCGTCACGGGTCCCCGGCCTGGTGGAAGCGTTGCGGCAGGAATTCTCCTTGCCGGTGGAAGTATTGAACCCGTTCCAGCGCATTATCCCGCCGACGGATTCACTGGAAAGCGAAATTCTTGAACAGAACCCGGGACAGCTCGCGGTTGCGGTGGGCCTGGCCCTGAGGAGCTTTGAAGACCTATGATTCGCATCAATCTGCTCGGAGTTCCAAAGAAAACGTCGCGCGGCGGCCGGCGCGCAAGCACCGTAGCTTCCGTTGGCGGAGGCGGTGAGGGTTCCAGCACCGTGGTTCTGGGTCTGATTTTTATCGGCGCGCTTGTGGTGCTGATTGGTCTGGCGCAGGTATGGGTCGGTCGCGAACATGATCGCCTGGAAAAGGATTTGCAGAAAGCCATCCTCGACAACCAGCGCCTTGCCGATGTCAAAGCCAAGTACGAGGCCAGCAAAAGAAAGGCTGATCTGTATGAGCGCCGCGTTCGCGTCATCGACGAACTAAAAGCCGCGCAGTCCGGCCCCGTGAACCTGTTGAACCTGGTGGCGGACACCATCAACAGCACGGATGCGGTGTGGCTGGAGACGATGACCAATGATGGCAAGACGCTGAACTTTACCGGCATGGCTCTCAGTCCCAACTCCGTGGCCGATTTGATGGCGAACCTGCGCAAGACCGGAGCGTTCAAAACCGTGGAAATCAAAGAAACGGCCCAGGACACCGCTGTCAAGGAAGTCCAGGCTTTTAAATTCGAATTAATTTGTGAAATGGCCCCTGGAGTCATCGGGAAGGCCCAGAAGTCGTAACGCAGCAGTTATCCGCCGGGGACGGTTTGTATATGGCTAAATTCGGTGAAATGTCGTTAGCAACGCGGGCGGGAATCCTGTTCCTGGCCGCGGCCATGGTGGGCGCAGCCTACTACTACATCTATTTCAATCCCAGTTACCAGGCCAATCAAGAGCTGGCCACCAAGATCAAGGACAAAAAGGACGAGAATGAACGGCTCAAGACATTTGAGCCTAAGCTGGCCGAAGTGAACCGCAACATGGCCATCCTGCAGCAGCAACTGGAAATCCAGAAGAAAATCGTTCCGGATGATAAGGACGCGGACCAGTTCATCAAGCTGCTGCATGATACGGCGGCAACGTCCGGCATTGAGATCCGGCGCTATACGGCCATGCCGGTCAGCAATAAAGAGTTTTACAGTGAAGTGCCATTTGCCATCGACATTGACGGGCCCTATTACTCGGTGCTGAATTTCTTTCAGCGCGTGGCTGAACTGGAGCGGATCGTAAACGTCAGCAATATGCAGATGGGCAACACCAAGAGCGGCAGCGCGGCCAAGGTAAAAACCGCTTATACATACGCTCCTGGTGAAACCGTGCTGGCAAGCTGCACCGCCACAACTTTCTTTAGTCATGAACCGGAAGGCGAGGCCGCTGCGCCAGCCAAGCCAGGACAACCGGCCGCAAAGCCGGCAACTCCGGCAAAGTAGATGAAGATTTCTTGTATGAAGAGCTTGCAAAAGGGAATTGAGATGAAGCTGATACAAATTCTTGCGCTCATCCTAGCCATGGCGACGATGGCCACGGCGCAGAATTCCAGCGCCAACAGCCAAACCAAGGCTACGCCAACGCCCAGTCCAACTCCGGCTGCCACCGGCAAACCGGGCAGCGCGGCGCAGCCGGCAACCAAGCCCGCGGCCGGTACCGGCCAGCCTGCCGCCAAAGCCGGAAGCACGGCCCCCGCCAGCAAGACGGCGGC
>DATBCN010000262.1:0-2348 GCA_036270475.1 Candidatus Angelobacter sp.
GACGCAACAACCGGCGTGCCCACGGCAAACGCCTCCATCACGGTCCGGCCCATGGTCTCATACCATTCTGAGGGAAAGACCAGAAATTCCGCGTTCCTCATTAAATCCAAAACTTCAGATAACAGCTTGCTTCCCAAATACTCGATTTTCGGGCAAGCTCGGCTGGCAGCAATCACCATTTCTGCAAGCGGCCCCTCACCCACAATCTTGAGGGAGATTGCACCGGTCGCGCCCTTCCATGCCTCCAGCGCGGTGGCAATTCCCTTCTCCGGGCTAAGCCGGCCTACATACAATGCATAACCACCACCACCACTGCCAATGGCGGGGGTTGGGTGGATAAAGTTGGGTTTAACAACGATCTTCTCTTCGGGAAGGCCGCCGGCAACGTATTTCCCGCGAGCAAATTCAGAAACAGCGATGTAAATCGCGACACGTTTTTGCCATGTCCCAGCCAATCTGTGTACGCCGGCCATGCCGGCAACCACGGCGCTTGCGGCACGGCTGTCACGGTAGCAGGCGTGCATTACTCCGCGCCAGGGAAACATCCGCCCCAGGCACTCTTCACAGACATGTTGCTCGCGGAAGAGAAGCGAGTTAACACACATCAGCCGGTAATTGTGCAGGGTCTGGACCACCGGCACATGATGCCGTGATGCGGCATAGTAGACAGATGGCGACCAGAGCGGGAAAAAATTCTGTACATGGAGAATGTCGAAGCTCTGGCTGCGCAACTTCTCTTCAATTCGACGATAAGATTCCTGAGACCACACGGTGCGGAGCGCTGTCCTGGCCTTGCCGAGTTGCTCTACGCGGCGGTTGTCTTCTTCCAGCAGCTCGACTTGGTGGCCATGGTCGCGAAGTAGCGCCGCTTCGGCGATACTTACCTGATCTTCCCCGCCCGGGAGAAGGTACCGGTTATGGAGCATGAGAATTTTCATGGGTTAGTGCGTCACACGCTGAGGGAAAAGGGCAGAACCATTTTCACCGTGCTGGCCTGATGGCGTCTCGTGGGCAATCCATGCCTGAAACATCAGCACCGGCCATAGCAGGTATTGCCAGTTGCGGGCGCCTGAAACATGTTCTTCCCATTTTTCGCGAATGGGCTTTACGGCGAAAAAACCATGGCGTCCCAGACTTTCAGGCGCGAGCAAATCTTCAGCCCACGCGCGCAACGGCCCACGCAGCCACAAATCGATTGGAACGCCAAATCCCATCTTTGGCCGTTCCAGCAATTCGGGCGGAACGAAGCGATACAACAGTTGCCGAAGCGCCCATTTCGTTTTGCCATTCCGAACCTTAAAATGCAACGGCAAACGCCACGCAAACTCAACCACGCGATGGTCCAGGACCGGCACACGGGCTTCCAACCCAACGGCCATGGAGGCCCGATCCAACTTGACCAGAATATCATCCGGCAAGTAGCTACACAGATCGGTGAGCATTGCCATTTCCGGTGCTGTGGGCATGGCGCTGAAATTCTGGATGGCCTGCTCCACTACAGTATGTTCACGCGATCCCGGCACAATCGCGGAAGGATCGGGCCAACTGGAAACCGCCCGAAGATAAATTTCCACGGGGTCCTGGGCAATAAGATGGTCGGCCAGCCGGTGCAGCTTCTGTCCGGGCGAATTCCTGAACCTCTCGGGCAGTGGGAACTTGCCTATCACGCCATCCACCATGGCCGCAGGCGCCATGTGCATCAGTTTGGCGGCCACTTTAGCGGCTGGCGCGGGAATATTCTTTATCGCATTCCAAAGCGAGTTCACAAAAGTGTAGCGAGAATAGCCGCCAAACAACTCGTCGCCACCATCCCCGGAAAGAGCAACGGTAACGTGCCGGCGCGCCAACTTTGCCACCAGATGGGTAGGTATCTGCGAGGAGTCGGCAAAAGGCTCGTCATACATTGAGGCCAGTTGCGGGACAACATCCATTGCGTCCTGGGCCGTTACAAATAACTCGGTGTGGTCTGTTCCCAGATATTCGGAGATTTTGCGCGCATGCGTTGCTTCGTTATACACATCTTCATGGAAGCCGATGGTAAACGTCTTCACCGGACGGCTGCTCTGCGACTGCATCAAGGCGACTACTGCCGAGGAATCAATGCCGCCGGAGAGAAACGCTCCGAGAGAAACGTCGGCAATCATGCGTAATCGAACAGCTTCGGACAGCTTCTCATGCAATTGGTGAATTACTTCTTCGTCACTGCACTGCACTCGCGATTCCAATCCCCGGATTGCCACATCATGCGCCGACCAGTACGCGCTGAGCACCGGAGACTCTTCCGTGGAGCTGAGCGTCAGAATCTGTCCTCCGGGGAGCTGGTGAATACCGTGGTAGATGGAGTATGG
>DATBCN010000263.1:0-1947 GCA_036270475.1 Candidatus Angelobacter sp.
GCTGTCAAACGCGCTGCGTCCACCCACCATGATGACTTCGTGCTTCAGGCCTGTAGTGTCGGGCAACTGCCAGATCTTCTTTGCATCACTGCCAGCCATGCAGGCTGCGGTGCCTGCTGCCATGGCCCCAGCCGCTCCTGAAGTGATGAGCCCGGATTCGGCGCCGGTCAACTCCGCCAGCCTGCGGCCGACTGCTTGGTGCAGTTCTACCATGTTGACGAAGTGCTTGCTGGCTTCGGCTTGCGCCTGTTGGACTTCGGGGAACTGCAACGAACCACTCAAATACGTCCAGGTACCGCGGCAGTTGATAACGGTCTTGACGCCCAGACGGCTGTAAACATTTGCGCGCGTATCGATGCCGATCGCCGCGGCCGATTTTTCATACAGCCCTTGCGCGGTGATCTGGGCAAGCAGTGGCGAAGCTGCCAGCATTTTCATGAATCCACGACGGTTTGACGGTTTTGTTGCGGACATACTTTCCTCCGGGAATCTGGGGTTATTTTTCAAAAATCAAAGTTCCAAAATGTTCGGGCACGTGATTGGGATCGCGGCCAGGGGCACAAGTTACTTGCCAGCACATGAAGCGGCGTTGCGGATCAGCACCAAGCCCGTCGATGCGATACAGATTGGCACGCCATTTGGTGCCAGCGGCTACCGGTTTTTCGCTGACGGACTTTAATGGCACGCGAGTCGCCGCATACCAAATATGATTTTTTTCGTCGATGCGCGCCTGTTTTTCGAAACCGGAATTCCAGGCCGCTCCCTCGCCTTCGTTATCAGGCTTGTCGAGGTCGATGGCCAGGTCCACCCAGTCGCCGGTGGGTGCAACCTCAAACTCGCGGTAGTGCCTGATATTGACCCAGTCGTCGCCGAGAAAAAACTCCACCACATCGCGGTCCCAAAGTTTCAGCCGGTCTTTGCTGTTGTCCGCCGGTAGCCAGAGATTCAACTCGGTGTACGGAGAAATGAATAGCAGATACAAATCGGTGTCGGTCCAGAACGCGCGCACTTCGGTCTTTATTTTCGGATAGTCAATTTGATGCGTGCAGTCCCGGCTGATCCAGGTGGTTGCAGCGTGCTTCCACAGCGGAGACCTGGGATCAGTGTTTAACGCGCCCGGCCCGGAAACGTGCGGCACGGAAAACGACGCAGTGGGCGTGGAAACCTCGCAAACCTTGGCCGCATCATCCGTTTGCGATTTAGAAACAGCGGACTTGGATGAAGGGACTGCAAGGATTCTCAACGCATAGACCGTTGTGACCAGCGCGAGAAATGCAGCGAAGATCAACAATCTTTTTTTGCTTGAAGTCATTTTATGGGTGAGCCGCATTTCTTAACTCTGGCGCAATTTCGAATGCCTTCTCGAATTCCGCCCGCGAATCCGACTCCTTTCCTTCCTGCTGAAGTGCCAGCGCGAGATTGTAGTGCGCTTCGGCATAAGCGGGTTTGAGCGCGACCGCGGTCACAAACTCAGCTTGCGCCGCGCGGAGGTCGCCGGCCTGTAAGAGCACCAAACCAAGATTATTGTGAGCCTCCGCAAATTTAGGTTCGCGCCGCACCAACTCCCGGAAAACGCTGGTGGCGCCGGCCGTATCGTTGCTCTGGCTGAGCACCAATCCCAATTGAACACGCGCGTCGGTGTATTTGGGGTCAAGTGTGATGGCCTGACCAAATTCGTGCGCGGCTTCCTCCAGGCGTCCCGATTGCGCCAGTGCCAGGCCAAAGTTGTAGTGAGCTTCCGCCAGATCGGGATCGCTCATCACGGCCTGATGGAATTCCTCTAGCGCATGGGCACGGTCATCCCGGCGCCAATAAAGCAGACCGAGGCTTGAATGAACTTGCGCATAATCCGGTTGCAACTCCAGCGCCTTCTGATACGCCGCTAATGCCCGCGCAACATCGCCCTTTCGCTCCCAGGCAACGCCGACATAATAGTGAGCCGTAGGC
>DATBCN010000264.1:0-1793 GCA_036270475.1 Candidatus Angelobacter sp.
CAGGTTTCTTTAGCGCAAGCCCAGCCTTCCGCCGGTTCCGCAACCGAAAGCGGAAAAACCCGCTATACATTTATCACTGCAGGCAACAAGGCCGGGTATGAAAGCTCCACGCGCAATCCAGACGGAAGTTTGCAACTCCACTTTGAGTTCAATGATCGCGGACGCGGCCCAAGCGTGAATGAAAAGATTGTCTCCGGCAAAGACGGCATCCCGGTCCAAATTGAAATTACCGGTGTTGACTATCTCAAAGCGCCGGTGGACGAGCGCTTTTCATTCAAGCAAAATACCGCAACCTGGAAAAACCGCGCCGAGCAAGGCCGGAAGACGCTTACCGCGAAGGCATTTTATGTGAGCAATTCCGGTGGCGCGGAAGAGACCGGGGCCCTGGCCCAGGCGCTTCTGGCGGCGCCGGGACACAAACTGGCATTGTTGCCGGAGGGACAGGCGGCAATTGAAAAGCGCAATGAGCTAAAGATCAGCGCCAATGGCCAGACTCGCACAGTCGTGCAATATGCCATCAACGGACTAGGCTTCAGTCCTTCTCCACTGTGGCTGGGGCAGGACGGAAAGTTTTTTGCCTCGGTCTCATCATGGTCTTCAATCATTGAAGAGGGTTGGGAAAGCGCCGTTGATGCGCTCCTGAACGACCAGAACAAATACGACAATGAGCGCGCAGGGAACCTGGCGCGAACTTTGGCGCACAAACCTAAAGGTCCGCTGGTGTTTGTACATGCCAATTTGTTTGACGCTGAGGCTGCGAAGACGGTCCCGAATCAAACGGTAGTGATTACGGGAAATAAGATCACCGCCGTCGGCGCCGATGGCCAGGTGGCGCTGCCGAAGAATGCTGAGACCATTGACGCCGCCGGCAAAACTCTTATGCCAGGTTTGTGGGACATGCATGTCCACGTGCAACCGGGAGACGGCCTGCTCCATATGGCCAATGGCGTAACTTCTGTCCGCGATCTGGCGAATGATATCGACGAACTGGGGCGGATGCGCAAGCGCTTTGATGAGGGGACTGAGGTGGGGCCGCGCGTTGTGATGGCCGGATTCATTGACGGGCGCGGGCCATACCAGGGGCCGACCAAGATTTTTGCCGATACCGAAGAAGAAGCCCGAACCGCCATCGACAACTATGCCAGGCTTGGCTACGTTCAGATTAAAGTTTACAGCTCACTCAAACCCGAGCTTCTGCCCAAAATTGTGGAGATGGCCCACGCACATGGCATGCGTGTGAGCGGGCACGTGCCTTCCGGGATCAACGCTGAGCAGTTTGTCCGCGACGGCGTGGATGAAATCCAGCACATGAATTTTATCTTTCTGAATTTCATGCCGCAGGTAAAAGACACGCGCACACCGGCGCGCTTTACTGAAGTTGCGGCCCACGGCGCTGAGCTGGACCTAAAGTCAGATCAGGTGCGCGCTTTCATCGGATTATTGAAAGACCACAAGATTGTTGTCGATCCCACGCTCAGCATTTTTGAAGGCATGTTGGACGACCGTCCCGGCAAGATGGCCGCGGGCTATGCCGCGGTGGCAGGCTCCATGCCCGCACAGGTGCGCCGCGGCTTTTTGTACGGAGGGCTGGAAGTGCCTGACGGCATGGACCAGCGCTACCAGGATTCCTTCCAGCACATGCTGGACATGGCGAAGTTGTTTTATGACAGCGGCGTTCCAATCGTCGCCGGCACGGATTCACTTGCCGGATTTGCTCTCCATCGCGAACTGGAGCTTTACGAAAAAGCGGGCATTCCCGCCCCCAAGGTGCTGCAACTGGCCACTCTGGGAGC
>DATBCN010000265.1:0-1945 GCA_036270475.1 Candidatus Angelobacter sp.
CGATCCAGTCATACAAAAGCAGTGGTGGCTGCTGCCGCTCCAGGATGTCATCGGTTTTCTGGTTTGGATCAGCGGTTTCGGCGGAGACACCATTGTATGGCGTGACCGGAAATGCACCGTCCTGCGCGATGGCCGTTTGCATGTAAATTCCTAACGCAAACTGGTAAAGGGACAAGCCAGTAAAGAGAAAAGATTCGCCATCGCTGCGCATCTCGCAACGGCTGCGAAACGGTGCTTGACGCTGCCTCGGTCTGCGGATAATTCGACCTCGCGCTGGGTGTTGCGTGGCGCTTTGTCCAGGTTCACAATCTGCCCATTGTGCAGATTGGCGGGACCAACGGCAAGAATACGGTGTCCAGTGTCAGCTGCTTCCAAACGGCTTACCATCTGTAATGTCGGTGCGCGAGTCTATCTCCACCCGCACACGCGGGCCTGGATCGTAGGGACAAAAGCCGCTGCAAACAACAGGACACATCGAAGTCGTACGGGAAAACTCATTTGAAGCCTCCGAAGGTGGTACAGTTTACATGATCGCAGGCAATGCCTTCGCGGCGAAGTCCTGAGGGCCGCCGAAACAAAGCCCCGAAACAATTATGAAGAGGGAAAGACTGATGAAGAAGATTTGCAGTTTCACGATTGCAGCGCTCCTGGTTTCCACAGCCGTGCAAGCTCAGCAGCATGAGGCTGACCGGCTCCGCCACTCCGGCGAAGTCCTGATGGAAATACTGAATATTCCAGACAACATTCCCAAACCCTTGCTGGACAAATCAGAGTGCGTGATCGTGATTCCCTCAGTGAAAAAACTTGCCATTGGCATTGGAGCAAACTACGGACGCGGCGCCATGACCTGTCGCGGCGGACAGAGCTTTACTGGCGCATGGGGACCGCCGGCCATGGTTGCGCTGGAAGGCGGCAACATCGGATTCCAACTCGGCGGTCAGGCCACTGACTTTGTGCTCTTTGTCGTCAATCCCAAGGGAATCGATTCCATCCTGCGCAGCAAGGTCAAGCTCGGCGCGGACGCCGCCGCTGCGGCAGGACCCAAGGGCCGTGACGCCCAGGCCGCCACGGACATCCTGATGCATGCCGAGATACTCACTTACTCGCGGTCGCGCGGCCTCTTTGCCGGCATCTCCCTGGACGGTTCAACCCTGCGGCCAGACAACAGCGCCACGGAAAAGGTCTATGGCCGCAAAGTTTCCGCGCGCGATGTTGTGATTGGCCATAAAGTGGGCACGCCAAAAGCCGGGCAGTTGATGGTGAGCGCGTTGCAGAAAGCCTCTCCAAAAAATCTCTCTGACCCCAAATCTCTCCAGGAAGCCGGCGCCGAAGGGAAGAAGTAGCCATGTTGCGCCCGATCGTGTGGATTGCTTCAACTCTTTCAACACTGGCCGTCATTGTCTGCCTGGGCGTTGGTCTGGGCGCGACGGACGCGTCCTATCAACAGTCAGTGGAGAAATGGCGCCAGGACTACGACGCAAAACTCCGCGCGGATGATGGGTGGCTCGCCGTGGCGGGGCTTTTCTGGCTGCATGAAGGGCAGAACACTTTTGGCTCCGCCGCGGGAAATGACATTGTAATGCAATCGCCGTCTCTTCCCGCCAAGGCAGGTTACTTTGATCTGCACGCGAGCAAGACCGTGGTGCATGTAAATTCCGGTGTGTCCATTACCATGGGTGGCAAGCCGGTTGATACAGCAGAGTTGCGGCCTGATTCGAAAGTGGACCGGCTGGCCATTGATGACCTTTCTTTCTATGTACACGCCAGCGGCGGCCGTTTTGCCATTCGCCTGCGTGATAAAAACAGCAAACTGCGCAAAGAGTTTAAGGGACCACATTGGTATCCCGTTGATCCGGCGTTTCGGCTCACAGCCCAGTACGTGGCTTACCCTGCACCCCGCAAAGTGGAGATTGAAAATATCCTCGGAGATCGCGGCCCCACGTAC
>DATBCN010000266.1:0-2990 GCA_036270475.1 Candidatus Angelobacter sp.
GAGATTATCCGTTTGAATCTTAAGTGACCGCATAAGTGCCTGAAAAAGGAACGTTTACAGGGAATAGAACCGCCAAAGTGACATTTTTTGTCATTTACAAGACGGTGTTGATAAGATTGTTAAACTACTGAAAACAATGGCATTTATTCTCGAAAAATTCCTTGACACGGCCTTTCGCTGGCCAATAAGATTACGCCAGAAAGTTCTGATGGCTTTTTCTTGAACTCCGTTGGAACTATTCTCCCTTGAAAGAGAAGGCCGTCCAGTTGCCGGACGGCCTTTTCGTTATTATGGGTCGCTGCGCGACGAACCGCTCCGGTGTTCGGCACTTGGATGATGTTTTCTGCGCCTGATGCACGCCGCTCGGCGCGCGAGTCGGGCTCGCGGTGTTGGATAAATGGACAAAATTTGTCTCCGCGCGCGTTGCTAGTTTCTGATCCGCGAGCATCCGCGTAAATCGGCGGTTAAGGTGTTGCTCTCTGCTTACTCATCCATCTCATACGCGATTCTGATCCACTTCTTCACTTCGCCATCAATGTCTTTCAGTGAAGTGATTTCAATCCGGTGCGTGATGCGGTCTTTTTTGGCAAAGCCGCCGGTATCGATGAGCCGTTTTTGGGACTTTGGTGTCTTTGAGCGCCAGCCCAAAATCGATCCGAGTGCGCGTGGCGGGCTTGATCTGGGCAAAGACGTGTTTGCGGTAAAACGGCACCATGGTCTGGCAAGGACAGACTTTTACGTCGTTGCCCAGGCTGCGTCCCAGCGCAAGCAACTCTTCAAAAATTGGACGCAACGCTTCTTTTGCGCCAGCGTACATCTCTTCTACATATTCTTCTGCTTGTTTGAGATAGGTTTCCGGGCTGCCGTTATCCCCTTTGCCCACGGATTGTTCGGCGATCCACCAGGCGTAGTTGGTTCCCAGGCCATGTTTTGCCTTGAGCCATTCACGACGCTCCTTTTCAGTCGCCGGGCCTTCTTTGTTCACGAACTTGGTCCATTCTTCCAGTGTGCGTCCGGTCTTTGCCTTCAGTCCGGCAAGAGTTTTCTGGAACATGGCCAGGCTGGGATGGACATCATACGCGTGTTTGGCGGCTCTTTTGGTTGCAGGCATTGCTTCCCCTCCAGATGGAAAAAGTTTACTACCGCAGCCGCGCCTGGGTGTTTCTCGATTCTTGCTGAAATCAGGGATATACTGCTGCCGATATGCCTGCCGCCAACGCCAAAAAGAAGTCCGCCAACAAGAAACTCGCCGATCACAAAAAATCCACTGCGCCAGGGGTTGCGAAAGCAAAGACCGGTAAAGCCGCTAAGCCTGACTTTCCTGCGGTTTTCACCGCGCTGCGGCAAGTGCTTGGCCCGTTCCAGCAGGAACTGGCAGTGCAGACGGACAAGCCGGGCAACTTCCATACTGAGATCCCGTCTATCCTGCATCGCGGGAAGCCGCTCTATTTTGCCGGTATCCGGACGGGCAAAAACTACGTTAGCTTCCATCTCTTGCCAGTCTATTACTCGCCTGAATTGATCAAAGGCATGTCGCCGGCACTGAAAAAGCGTATGCAAGGCAAGGCCTGTTTTAACTTTACCGTCGTTGATCAGGAGTGCTTTGCCGAACTCAAGCTGCTCAGCGCCGCGGGCCTGAAAATATTTAAGAGCGAAAAGTTCCGCACGATGATCCAAAAGATGCAGTAAGCAAATCTTTATGGAAACTACCAGCACACGCGAACTTACCGCTCTTTGGGACAACGCCTACTTTGAAAAAGTGCGCCAGCGCACGCTCAAGGTGATCGCCTGCATTCCACGGGACAAATACGACTGGCGCTATGCCGAGGGCAAATTCAGCTTTGCCGACATCATCCGCCACCTGGCCGCCATTGAACGCTACATGTACGCGGAAAACGCCCAGTTCAAGCCCAGCCTTTATCCCGGTCACGGCCCAGATCTGGCTGACGGACCGGAAAACGTGCTGGACTTCTTTCATCGTATGCATCAGGAGTCCATGGCAATCTTTGGACGCCTCTCCGCGGAAGACCTGCAGAAGAAGTGCGTGACTCCGGGCAATGCTCCCATTACTTTGTGGAAATGGCTGCGCGCCATGGTGGAGCATGAAGTCCATCACCGCGCCCAGATGTATATTTACCTGGGAATGCTGGGGACCGCCACGCCGCCGCTTTATGGCCTGACTTCAGAAGAAGTCAAGGCGCGAAGCCGGTAGTAGAATTTGGTACTTGGTATTTGGCTGTGAGCTCGCGACTGTATCGGCTTCCCGAAATGGCCTTCCATCTTTAAGAAATAGAACCAAGAAATAGGACCAAGAAATAGGACTAACACCAAGTACTAAATACCAATACTGATTCTGCCATGCCCATCGCCTATCTAACGCTGGAACTGCGGATTGAAGGCGCGCACTCGCTCAAAGACAAACGGCAGGTAGTACGCAGCCTTAAAGACCGCTTGCGCAATACGTTTAACATTTCTATCGCTGAAATTGAGGGCACCGATCTGTGGCAGAGGGCCACGCTGGGAGCGGTGAGCATCTCAGACTCGCGCGATTATCTGGCCGGCCTGATGCAGAACGTGGAAAAGGCCGCTGCGCGCATGGCCAATAATCTGGGCGCGGAAGTGGTGGACTCGTTTATGGATTTTGTGGAGCTGGGCGGCCCGGGTGAGGCTGAGCAATAGCTCGTGTGGCCCCGCCGCCCTCAGCGGTGTGTCTTTTAAAAAACAAAACCCTTGAATGAGAATTGCCAGAATCGCCGGAATTGCCAAAATCGCCGAAATTGGAAACCCAACTGTCTTTTGAAACGCGCAAGAATCGTTTAACGGGAGATCGGGATGACGAAATAGAAAATCAGGGTATTTTCACTCCCATAACTAAAACTGAAACCACCACTGAGGGATTTGCCACAGTGCGCTCCGCCCTTCTTTCTGGTATTCTCATAGGTTTTTCGCAGGGATGTAAATGACATGCCGGAGCAACGGGGCAGACAGCA
>DATBCN010000267.1:0-2951 GCA_036270475.1 Candidatus Angelobacter sp.
ATGATTACGCTGGCATTGCCAAACTGGCGGAGAAAATAATCTCCGGCGTTAGGGATCTGGCCGGTGCGTCCCGCGCATAGCCACATGTCAAAATGGATGGCTTCCATTTCGCGCTGGAACCACGCAGGGTCGGTGTAGTAACGCTGCGGCAGCGTCATGGCCTCGGCAGCGTCAACTGCGGGACGCGAGTTGGAATAGGACGTGGACATTTACCCTTCCAGCTTAGCCCTATCGCCGCAGCTCCTTCAATATCTCCCGCGCTGCGTTCGCGCCTGAGCCGCCGGTCAGGCCCGCGCCGGGATGCGTTCCGGAGCCGCATAAATAAAGGTTCTGAATTGGTGTGTTATAACGCGCCCAGTCCAGCAGAGGACGCATGGTAAAAAACTGGTCCAACGCCAGTTCGCCATGGAAGATGTGTCCGCCGGTAAGGCTGTAGGTATCTTCAAGGTCTTTGGGCGTAATGATCTGACCGTCTTCCACCAGTCCCGGCAGGTTCGGCGCATACTCCGCCAGCGTTTTCACCACGGTGTCGCCAAGATTGCTGCGCTGGCTTTCCCAGTCAGCGTTCTTGAGTTTGAATGGCGCGTATTGCATGTAAATCGACATCACATGCTTGCCGCCCGGCGCCATGGATGGATCAGTCAGAGAAGGAATCGTCACTTCAAGATAGGGACGCGAAGAAAAATTGCCGTATTTGGATTCATCAAAGGCGCGCTCCAGATAATCGATCTCCGGGCCAATGTGAATCCGTCCACGCAAGGCACCGTCTTTGCCGTCCAACGCTTTGAATTGCGGCAGCGCTGAAAGCGCCAGGTTTACCTTGGCGACTGTGCCGGGCATCCGGTAATTCTGCAGTTTCATGACAAAGTCCGGCGTGAGATATGTTGGATCAACCAGATTGAGCAGCGTGCGGCGCGGGTCAGCATTGGAGATGACTGCTTTGGCGCTAATCTCTTCACCACTGGCTAACACCACGCCAATTGCCACGCCGTCTTTTACCCTGACTTCTTTTACCTCGGCGCCGGTGCGGATCTCCGCCCCCGCCTCTTTTGCCGCCGCTGCCATTGCCTGAGTGATGGCGCCTGCACCGCCGATGGCAAACGAAGAAGAGCCTGCGGGGTGTGCATCGCCGGCCGCTCTTATAAGCAACACCAAACTGCTTCCCGCCGACCACGGCCCCAAAGCTGTGCCAGAAATTCCACGCGCCGCCACGGTTGCGCGCAGAAGTTCTGTCGCAAAGAATTCAGCAACCAGGTCGGCGACGGCCATGGGGCCCCAGCGCAGCAGACGGTACATATCTTTTTTGCCCAGTTTTCGAAGCGCGCGCCCGGTTTGCAGCATGGACCAGAGATCACTGCGGCTGGGATCATCAATGTTGGGCGGCGAGAGCTTGAGTGCGTCGCCAATCACGCGGCCAATTTTCTGCAATGATTCCTGGAACACCGCGTACTGTGCGGCGTCCCTGGGCGAGAATTTAGTAATTTCCTGCGCCGCGAACTTGCTGTCATGATGCAGCGACAACGCACGGCCATCGGGCGAAATTGCCGTGACTGCGATTTCCGGCGTGACTAGTTTCAGTCCATGCCGTGAGAGTTGCATGTCGCTGGCGATCTCCGGCAACAGCGGACCGGCCGAGTGTGCCAGCGTGGAGCAGCGGAAGCCCGGAGAAAATTCTTCAGTAATGGCTGCGCCGCCGATGTGAGCACGTCGCTCCAGCACCAACGGTTTGAATCCAGCTTTGGCCAGATAGAAGGCAGTCACCAGGCCATTATGGCCGCCGCCAATAATAATCACGTCGCGCGTCTCGGCCATCAGCTAGCTCGCTCCCCGGAGTTGGCGCGCATTGGTTTTGCGCTTGGTGCGGTGGTCTTTACGTCTTTCAGGATTTCCAGCGCGGCCAGCCGTCCCGGCGCGCCCATGATTCCGCCGCCTGGATGCGTGGCCGATCCGCACATATAGAGGTTCTTGATGGGCGTGCGGAACTGCGCGTAACCCGGCACGGGACGCAGGAAGAAAAGCTGCTCCAGTGAAAGTTCACCTTGGAAGATGTTGCCCTCACTCAATCCAAATTCGCGTTCCAGGTCCAGCGGCGTGAGCACCTGTTTATTGAGGATAATGTTTTTCAGGTTCGGCGCATATTCAGAGATCGTGTCGATGACTGTGTTGCCGAAAGTTTCGCGCTGGTCGTCCCAGTTCAGGCCAGGACGAAGTTTATATGGCGCATACTGCACAAAACACGACATCACGTGCTTACCCGGCGGAGCTACCGACGGATCAGTAAGCGATGGAATCACCATGTCAATATATGGACGGCGGGAGAAGTTGCCGTACTTGGCGTCATCATAAGCGCGTTCCATATATTCGACGCTGGGAGAAATGGAAATCGCACCGCGCAGATGCGCGCCGGGACCGGGCAGGCACTTGAAGTTCGGCAGCGCGTCCAGCGCGATATTCACTTTCCCGGAAGAACCGCGAAACTTGTAACGCCGCACATCCTCAAGAAATTCGCCCGGAAGCTGATTTTCCTCGATGAACTTGATGAACGTCAATCGCGGATCAACGCTGGAGGAAATTACGTCGGCGTAAATCTCATCGCCACTCTGCAGCACCACGCCTTGCGCGCGGTTGTTCTTGATAATGATTTTTGCGATTGGTGCCTGCGTGCGTATCTCCGCGCCAAGTTCGCGTGCCGCATCGGCAATGGCATTGGAGATTGCACCAGTGCCGCCGCGCGAAAATCCCCAGGAGCGAAACGCGCCGTCGATTTCTCCCATGTAATGATGCAGCAGCACGTATGCGGTCCCAGGCGAGCGCACGCCGAGAAACGTACCGATGATTCCAGAGGCGGACATCGTCGCTTTGAGCACATCGGTCTCAAACCACTGATCCAGAAAGTCAATGGCGCTCATCGTCATCAACTGGACCTGGTTGTATTTGTCCTCGCTGCTCAT
>DATBCN010000268.1:0-1575 GCA_036270475.1 Candidatus Angelobacter sp.
CTGTTGTAAAAGATGGAATCACTGGACAAGCCGCGCACTAGCCGCTTGCCGCACCTGGTTGAAGAGCGCGCCGTGAAATCGCACGCTGGCTTATAAGAAAAACGGCGCTGACGTGAACGCCAAAGCGGAAATTGCCGCCAGGCGGCGCGGATCATTACGATCAAATCTTGAAATCATTTCTTATCGCCAGGGAAAGGAAAAATCATGGCCTTTAAAAGAGCGCTGGTACTTATGGTTGTTTGCGTCATTCTTCCGTTGAGCGCTATTCAGCAATCGCCAAGTCCCGGAGCACAGGCTGCGGGCAGCCAGGCCGGCATGGCCAACGCCGCGGAAAGGGCCCAGCTCAGGCAGATGGCGTCCGCGCGCGGCGACGAGGCGCAAGCCCTGCGTGACGACATAAAGAAAATGCGCGCCCTGGTGCGCCAGATGGAGACCAATCTGGCCTTTGTCGATGCCACGCAGTCTCCGCTGAAGCACCAGTTCCAGCTTGAAATTGATATGTGGAGCGCGCTGATTGACCAAATGGAAAGACGATCGCAAGGCAACGCCCGCTGAGTGCGTGCCTCTGTTTCGCCTAAAAAAATGTTCATCTGGTCAGTCCAGTGGCCAACGCAGGTACATTGCCCGCTGTACCGTTGAAGTTTTTATGCAATCTGCCGAATACTAAAGGCAAGCAGACGACGGAAGAATTGATGGAACTCCCCATGTCCCATGTTGAACCCGGCCTGGAGACGCGGCGTTGGTCGCGCCACAAGATTGACGTTCGCCTGAAAGTTTCATTCCGCCATGACGGAAAGAACACCTCTGCGTTTGGGCGCGCCAACAGCCTCAGCCGCGGCGGCATCGGCGCTTATATTCCCTGCACCATCTCCGTGGGCGACACCGTGGGCCTGGAGCTTACATTTCCGTATTCGTCCATTGAAGCCAGGCTGGAGGCCGTGGTCCGCAGTTGTGAAGGCTTCCGCTACGGGCTTGAGTTCACGCGAGTGAGCGACCAGGTGCGGGAAATGATTGTAAAGAACTGCGGGAACGCCGAACTGCTGCAATAACTAAAATTAGCGTTTGTGTACAATGCGATGCTGAGGTCCCGCGCATGCACAAGCGATTGCCTGCTGCCCTGCTGCTCCTGTTGCTCGTCGCCGCTGTTGTCCACGCCCAGACTTCCCCATCGAACGCGCCTTCATTGCCCAAGGTCCGCACGGTAACCGCATTCGTCCGCCTGGACCGCGCCAGCTACCAGGCGCAGGTCGCCGACGCGCTCAAGCTGTTGCGCGCCGCCAAAGACGCGCTCACCAAGGCAGGATATGAAGTTGAAACCATCCGCATTACCACGCAGCCTTTTCCGGAATATACCAAGGGGTTGACGGCGGAGCAGGCGCTTGAATTCTTCCACGCCTTTGACACGCTGGCGCAGAAGGAGGAATTCACTCCGGACATTGGCCCGGCCATGAGCAGGGATTCAGATGATCCGCGGCAGGCCGATTTGTTGGCGCGTATTTTGGCGGAAACGCAGACCATCAACGGCTTTGTCGTGGTCGCGGACGATGCCGGCATCCATTGGAATGGCGTCCGCGC
>DATBCN010000269.1:0-4256 GCA_036270475.1 Candidatus Angelobacter sp.
CCAACATCACGCTCTTCAGGAGGTTCGTAGTGTCAAGTGGCTCAGTTCGAGAAACTGGACATGGTATTTCGTACCGCTGAATTCCATACTCCGCAAAATTGACAATTGAAAGAAAAATCTCATCTGAGATCTCTCTACACAAAATGTCAATTTGCATACTCCCTTCCACCCGCTGGATCTTTCCTCTGGAGAAAACCGCAAGACAAGGAATAGTGAGACTTCCTAAGCGGGTTACAGCAAAAATAATGCCATTGCTAGAGCCATGGCCGGAAAACAAGCTCCCTAGGAAAGCTGGATTTGAGAAGCAACTAAAGGCTGCAGGAAGCCTAACTGAAGCTTGGGATGCAATGATTGAAGCGGCGTTCCCCAAAAGCAGATCAACGGCGGAACGCTGGCGAGAAGAAGCAGGGTATAAGAGTTGGTCAAAGAAGTCTGAAACCCAGTTGATTGTGCGGAGATTCAACCCTGGTTTTTGCAGCCAGAAATACTATTCTTGCGGACATCCTCAAAAATATCTACACGCCTGTAGACGAAAATGCAGAAATCGAGCTAAGTCATTGAAAAGTTGGTCGGGGCGACAGGATTTGAACCTGTGACCCCCTGCGCCCAAGGCAGGTGCGCTACCAGGCTGCGCTACGCCCCGACATGATGAAGCTGTTTTTCCATTCTACCCGATTTTGACCGCCTAAGATTTTCCGGCCCGGGGCCGAATTTTCAGGGCAGAGGAGTTGTGAGTTTTCGTTTCCAGAATAGTCTGTTCCCTTGAGTTGCCCGCGCGGACTGCCCAATTCGTGGTGCGGCTGTTACGAAAACCAGAAAAAATTCTAAAAAAACAAGGTTGTGGCTCCATGCGAAGGTCCTTCCGGTGAACGTGCCCGATCCGGGCGCCTAAGGAGTGTTTTCCTGCGCAAACCATTACTCTGTTTCCGGCATCGATTAGGGGAATAGGAAAGCCGTCCCAATCCGGGACCAGACAGCGTTTAAAAATGTGAAAATCGAAGCGGCGGCAGCGAAATGAGCAGCGCCAAAACAGCGAAAAACGGCCATTCAAGGGACATTCGCCGCTGCAGAAACAAGAAGAAGCCTTTCCTATAAAAAAAAGGAGGCGCATGGTCAATGGATCCCGGAAAAAGCTGACCCGGAAATCACCCCATCCACACGCGATCAAGATGACCGGTGCATTTTCGCAATGTTCTTAAAATAGACTACTATTTTCCCTTAGGAAAGCTCTTATAAGCACAGAATCGATGAGACGCGGACGTGTTCCCGATTTGGGAAAATTTTGTTCTGAATTCGGAAAGTAATATAAAGCCAATCGTTTGTTATGGATACATGAATATCACATGAAACTTGTACTGAACGCTATTCACACTGGAGAACAACACAATGAAGAAGGCATTTGTAAGGTTTGTGATATTGGCGGCTTTGTTTTTGTCGGCAAACGTCGGCGTTAGCAAGTCAAAGGTTCAAAGCGATCAGCCATGGCCGTGTCCGCCAATGTGTCCCGTGCAATAGAATGTGACGGCCGTAATCGTGGTGAGATTAAAAGATTGTCATTAAGGCTTGTAGAGTGACTGGTCAAGAAGTATCCTTTACATGGCTATGTCACTCATCAACGCCATACACAACGTCTGGTTTTTGGGCTTGTTTCTTCAGGCCCTGCTGATCGGCGTTCTGGTCATCAAGAAGAAGTGGGGAACATTTCCCGTCTTTGCCAGCTATACGGTTTTCAGCTTGCTCGAATCGCTGGTAGCGTGGGCGGTTTACAAAAACCAGACGGCGTATCTCATTACGTACGTAGTGCGCGAAAGCGTGTTATTGATCTTAGGACTAGCTTTGGTGCGCGAGATTTTTATCCATTTGTTTTCGGCGCATGCCGGTTTGCGCAAGGTGGCGATCTTGTTTTTCCGGATCGTGGTGGTTTTGCTGGTCCTGTTGGCCACTGTGGCGGTGATATACGCCAAGGGGCCGATTGGCAGAAGCATGCTGATTGTGGAAGAAGCGGGCAAGATCGTGCAAGTTGGCCTGATCATGCTTTTGTTCCTGTTCTCCAGCGCGTTCGGATTACGCTGGCGACAGCATGTTTTTGGCGTGGCCCTGGGTTTGGGCATGACCACTGTTGGTTCATTGCTGGCAGTCACCATTGTGCCGCATGTCAGTAAGGCAATGGCCTGGAGGTTGGATCTGGCCCAGGTTGCCACGTTTGATCTGGCCCTGCTGGTATGGATGGGATATCTGATAGCGCCGGAGCCGGTGAGAACGAACGCGGATGTTCCCAAACGGGCCCAGCTTGAGCAGTGGAACCAGGCGGTTATGGAGTTGATAAGCCGATGATTACTGTAATCGTAATTGCGCTTGCGTTGTGCGCCGTCGCCTTGTTTTATCTGGCGGTACGCAGCCGTGGAAAACAGGCGGGACAATCTTTCCGTCCGGTGGATCTAAACGCTCTCCGCACCCTGATAGACAGGGACGATGAGCTTTTCATGCGGGAAAACCTTCCCCGGGCAAAATTCCTGCGCCTGAAGCGCCAGCGAATTCGCGTGACCATGCGCTATGTGGCCCGGATCGCAAGCAATGCTTCAGCGGTGTTGCACGTGGGTGAGGCCGCGCGGATGAACCCGGTGCTGGAAGTGGCACAGGCCGCCATAGAGGTTACGGACCTGGCGGCGCAGATCCGTCTCCAGTGCCTCTTGGCCATGATGAAACTGGCGGCGGAATACGCAGTGCCGTCCCTGCAGCTTACTCCGGCGATGCTGGTGCCCAAATACCAGACCTTGCGCGAGAACCTGCGGCGACTGGGCGCACTGCAAACGCAGAACCCGGCCCCGCTGGCATCGGCCATTTAAGAATTCCATCTCCATTGCCAAGCCCTGCTTTTGCGGCAGGGCTTTTTCATTGCATAGGGCAGAGCACACGCCAGCCATGTTCAAGGGATCTGCCGTTGCACCGGGCTGCCCAGCGTGTTTGCCCATGTCATCAAGTGTGAAATACTCAAAATATGCAGTCATTCACGGTGCCATCACGCTTCTGTGGGCCGCCCAATTCCGGCAACGGAGGATACACATGCGGCATGGTCGCCAGGGAACTGGGTGGCGTCACGGAGTGTACCCTGCGCAATCCTGTGCCGCTCGATGTGCCATTGCGGATGGAACCAACGGAAGCAGGCGCGGCTTTGCGGTACGGCGAAAAAGTAATTGTTGAAGCAAGCTCCACCACGCTCGCCATTGGACCGCCAGCCCCTATAGGCATTGAGCAGGCCACGGAAGCGATGGCTTCTTCATTTGCGCTGGATCCGAGACACCCGTTTCCCACATGTTTCGTTTGCGGTCCGCGACGCGCTGCACACGACGGGCTCAATATCTTTCCCGCTGCGGTGGGGCAGAATATACATGCCGCCACATGGCTCCCGGCGGCTGAGTTTGGCGACAGCCGTCAGTTGGTTGCGCGGGAATTTCTTTGGGCGGCGCTGGATTGCCCCACCGGCTTTGCGGCTGGCTTTCCCATGGCCGGCAAGCTGGTGACAGGACGGTTGGCCGTGGACCAGATGAGGCCAATTCGCGTGGGCGAACGTTGCCTGCTGTTGAGCTGGCCGCTGGGAGTGGAAGGGCGAAAACATTTCAGCGCCGCATGCCTCTATCAGAATGAAGCCATATGCGCGATTGCCCGCGCCACGTGGATTCGGACCGGCAACTGAAGCGAAGGGCGGAAACGGCCTGGAAAACATTTTTCCCGAATTGGGCCAGTCTTGTGCTTGCAGGCGTTCGCAAGTGCAGGGCGTGACTGTTCATGCCATGGTTTAGGGTTAGAATAAATGTATGTTCCTGCAAGGCATATTCCCAGCCGTAACAACGCCGTTTTATCCCGATGGAGCGGTGTACTACAAGAAAATCGAACACAATATTGACCGCTATTCACGGACGCCGGTTGCCGGCATGGTGGTGCTGGGCTCGACGGGCGAAGCGGTAATGCTGAGTGACGATGAACGGCGCGAGGTATTGCGCGTGACCGCCGAAGTTGCCGCGCCGGAAAAAGTATTGATCGCAGGCACAGGCGCAGAATCCGCCATTGAAACCTTGCGGCTGACCGAGGTAGCGGCCAAGTTGAATTATGACGTGGCGCTAGTGCGCACGCCGCATTTCTATCGTCCGCAGATGAAGCCGGAGGTGTTGCTGGCGTTTTATCGCGCGGTGGCGGACCGTTCTCCCCTGCCGGTGTTGCTCTATACCGTGCCTCCGTTCACTGCCTATGATTTGCCG
>DATBCN010000270.1:0-14360 GCA_036270475.1 Candidatus Angelobacter sp.
CTGCCGCAGGCGGGCACGCTGCGGATTGTCACTCCCATCGGCTCCGGCCAGGGATTCGGGACCAGCACCGCGGACATTACTGCCAGTTTGCGCGCGGCTGCCGCGGCCTGGCACCGCGAGATATCGCCGGAAACCATTGCCCGCATCGCCATTGGCATTGAACCCAGCGATGGTTCCATGTATCCCGGTTGCGTCGCTTTCGCGCACCGCGAAGGTCTTATCATTGAACATCTTGGATCCCTGCCCAGCTTTGAGGCGTTGGTTATTTGTACTGGCGGGGTGGTCGATACCATTGAGTTTGATGGCCGCCGTAAAAACTTCCGGTACTCCAATCGTGACGAAGCGCAGTTGCTGACTGCCTGGTCCATGATTCGGGAAGCGAACCGCACTTATGATTCTTTGCTGCTGGCGCGGGCTACAACGATAAGCGCCCGCATCAATGAGCAGCTTCTTCCCAAACCATGCTTCAAGGAGCTTTCGCGGTTTGTGGACTTGGGTTGTGCCGACGGCATGATGGTGGCGCACAGTGGTACTGCGCTGGCACTGATTTTTGATCCGGGCCGCCCGGATTATGACCGTTGCCTCGAAGGCGCCAGAGCCTTTGTGGAAGGAATGCGGCCGCCTTCATGGTTTCACATTTCCAATCGGGCCATTCGCCAGCACATCTCGGTCCAATATGCACCACAAGAATTTTCAGGAATGGCAGCGGCGATGGCTAGCTCGCGATAACGCGCAAAATGAAGCGCCGACAAAAGAGGAGGCAATTACCTGTATTGGCAGCGGAAACCCGTTGTTTCAAAAAGCAGGCGGTGTGCTCAAGGTTACAAGATGTCTTGCGGATAAGGCTGTATTGATTGTTCCACCATTTCAGTGTTCCGTTTTCCTTCAAACCATCGCCGGAGAGTGGGAAGTGCCGAACGCATGGCGGTTTCACCGGCACGCACAAGATCGGCAGTTCGTTCAAAAGCGTCATATCTGAAATGCCTGACCTCTGGTTCAACCACCAGGTCAGCCAACGATTTCCACTGGGTCCCGTTTTGTTGCTGGGCAATGGCAAACGACTTGGCAATGATATCGAACATATTACGCGGGCCGCCAAGTCCGGTTCGATTCCGCAAATGTACGGCGATGATGCGATCGGGATCCATTTCATGGAGCGGCTGTGTAGGCACTGGATATGCAAGGCCGCCATCCACCAGCAATCGCCCATCAGCTTCGACCGGAGGAAAAACTCCAGGATAGGCGCAACTGGCCCTTACGGCCTCTGCCAGCGGCCCGGAGCGGAAGACAATGCCTTCGCCGGTAGCGATCTCAGTAGCTGTGATGGCCAGCGGTATTGCAAGTTCTTCAAACGCCCTGACTTGCAGGATCTTGTTGAGAAATTTCGTGATCCGGCGATTGGAAAAGAGGCCATAACGGGAGATGCTTAACTGGGCAAAGTGACGGCGACGGATCCGACGGGCGATCTGCTCCATTTCCTTGGCCGTGGCGCCGGCGCAATAGATTGCGCCAATGAACGATCCAACACTGCTGCCGGCTACACAATGAATGGGAATGTGTTCTTCCTCCAATACCTTCAATACGCCAATGTGGGCAATGCCTCGAGCAAACCCGCCGCTCAGGGCAAGACCAATTTGCGGGCCAGTGCGCCGTCGCGCTGGTGACAATGGGAGAATCCTGCTTCCCATGGCATGCGTTGGTTCCAGGACCGCTGCGAGTGTGCTCACCTAAGACCCCACTTTCCGGTTGAGCCGGACGTCTACCTGAACCATGCAAGCGCGGGGCCACTTCAGCAAATCGCTCAAACATATCCCGTCCGTGCGGTTTGTACGATTCCGTGTGGCGCGAAAAAATGCGAATCCCAACAGAGGGCCGAATATGGAATTTCTGGTCACAGACAAAGGCCGGTTTCGGTCCTGGTCTTTTATTTCGCCAGCAACAAAAAGGTCCGGGCGCACTTTTAAAGCGCAAGGCAAAGCCCATGAACAAAGGTGAATAAGCGGGCTTTTAAAGGGCAAGGATTGTTTCAAAAAACAAAGAGCCCAGCATGGCATTTGATTTGCTATCAACAGGAGTGCGCGGTCTTGCAGCGCCAGGAGCATTGCACTTAGCGGCTCCAGCCTACTTGTTACGAGGAGAGCAATATGAAAAAGCAACTAAGCGATCAAGAGTTGTATAGCGAAGTGGAGAAAGTGATTTGTAACGTATTCCGGCTCAGCGGATCTGCAGTGCGTCCGGACACAACACTCGTCGGCGATCTGGGCGCCGAGTCCATCGATTTCCTCGACCTTGGCTGTGATCTGGAAAAGATCGTGGATGCGGAAGTGGACTTCCGCAAGCTATTCCAGGAAAAACGCGCCCAGTCAGAAGGCAACGGCACGCTCGATGTTACGGTGCAGGAAGTTGTGGACTATCTGAAGGCCCAGACAGAGACGGAAGTCGCCGCTGCCGTTCAGTAAGGTTTAGTTAGGAAGATTCGCTGCGACTTCGGGCCGCCGGCAGTCGTGGCTGGCCTCGCTGCAAGGAAGGAATTCGTTGTGTGTCAGGTCGTGATTACAGGCGCGGGAGTTGTCTCTTCCATTGGGACGACTCTCGCGGACTTCAAGCGGGCGATGTTTGCTTCAGAATCAGGCGCCGTCAATATTCGCGGTAGCCTGGTTGCATCGAATTTTCCTGTATCCGCAGCGGCCCCCATTCTTCAGGACCTTAAGCCTCCCGGCGTACTCAAGGATTACCAACCTTCCCGCATTCCGCATGTTCTTCAACTTGCAGGCGCCGCCACGGAAGAAGCCATTCAATACCTCCCAGAAGGTGTGCCAGTGAACGCCGTTGTTTTTGGCGGGCAGGGAGCGGCAGAATCCAGCGATGATCTCCATTCGCTCGCTGACGGTTTTGGCGAAGATGGCGCGTGGCCATGTCCGTTGCATTTGATTCGGAGAATGTTGGACCAGTATGGTCACGGGCCGTTCGATGACCGTGATCTCATCAGCATGAATAATGTAACCGTGAGTTCCAATCAGGCAATTGGATTGGCTTTTCATCGCGTCCGGTCAGGACTTTGGCAGCGGGCCGTGGTTAGCGCCGTGTACGCGGGCTGTGGCCCAAAAGACCTCATGAATTTTCACCTGCTCGGAACGCTTAACACTGACGATGGTCAAGCCGCGAAAGCCAGCCGTCCCTTTTCCCGGACGCGTTCAGGGTTTGTCCTGGGGGAAGGCGCTGCCACCCTGGTGCTTGAGACTCGCGCCGCTGCTGAACGCCGCGGAGCAAAGATACTCGGCGCTATTACAGGCTTCGCAACAACATCGGATGCCTATCGAATCACGGATGGACGGCCCGACAGCATGGCCGCCGCGAAGGCCATGACGAACGCTATTGCCGACGCAGGTCTTGCCGCGGAACAAATCGATGCTATCAGCGCCCATGGGACCTCAACGCGCATGAACGACCGGCTGGAAACAAAGGCAATCAAGCAGGCATTTGGCAACGGTGCTTATAGGGTCTCAGTTATGTCACTAAAATCTCAAACCGGTCATTGTCTTGCTGCGGCCGGAGCGCTGGAGGCTGTTGCCAGCCTAAGCATGCTCGCGGAGCAAAAGCTCGCGCCCACCATAAACTACAGCGATGCGGACCCGGAGTGCGACCTTGATTATGTGCCGAATGTTGCCCGTCCCGCGGTGCTGCGAAGAATCTTGAGCAACAACTTCGGTTTCGGCGGGCAAAACACCTGCGTTGTTTTCGAAGAAGCTGCGTTGAATACCCAAGAGCGGAATAATTTCGCGGTCCCTCTCTCCCGGCATTTCTCATAGCCGTTCCCACTCATCAAAAAGTTTCTGTAAGCAATGCCCTTCATTTCTTCTCAAGTTGCCTGTGGTTCTACTTGTAGATTTCATGGCCCTCCCAGAATTGGAACTTTCTCGTCTTCGCTGCTGGACCACATGTGGGTCAGGCATGCACTTGTTTCAAAAGCATTGAAGCCGGACCGTCCCTGGACAAGCGTAAATTCAATGACTTACTACCTTGAACTTTGTGTGAATCCATGCGGCACTCCGCTTGCCTATCTCCAGGTGCGAACAAAAAACCTTCCTCCTCCGGCGCAGCTTAAGCTGCAGGGCCGCAAGAGTAAGACAGAGGTCAATGGAATGAACAAATTCGATTCGATTCTGGATTTGATACGGCATTCGACACTCATACAGCTCCGTCCCCGTGAGATTTCCAGTGAAGGAGCCAGCCTGTGGGGACAGTTAGAGCTGCAGCTTCCCGGAGGCATGAAGGACCGCGTTGCGCTCCAAATTGTGGAAGACGCTGAACGCTCCGGAGAACTGCGGCCAGGCAGCGTAATCATTGAAAGCTCCTCTGGCTCCACGGCGGAAGGGCTTGCTCGTGTAGGAGCGGCCAAAGGGTACAAAGTAATTATTGTCACAGACCCTCGCCTTGACGAAATTACCAAGGCCAAACTTCTGGCCCTGGGCGCGGAGTTGGAGATTGTAGACCGTCTGGACCCCGTAACCGGATGGCAGGGCACGCGTCTGCAGCGCCTGCGCGAAATCATGGAAAAACATCCACGGGCTTTTTGGGCCTGCCAGTATGACACGCCCAGCAACCCTGCCGCTTATGACCGTGTTGGGCGGGCGATTTATGAAGGTCTGGGCGGGAAAGTGGCCGCGCTGGTAGGCACGGTTGGCACCGGTGGATCGCTGTGCGGCATTGGCCGCTCGCTCCGTAAATATGTCTCTGGCGTAAAGATTGTTGCCGTGGACGCTGTTGGCTCAGTGTTGTTCAACCAGCCGAATGGCAAGCGGCTGCAAAGCGGACATGGAAACAGCTTGCTGCCGGGCAACGTGAACTATCCGTTGATTGATGAAGTGCATTGGGTTTCTGACGGAGAAGCTTTCAATGGCTGCCTTGAGCTTGTGCGGCGCACCGGGGTCTTTGCCGGCGGATCATCCGGCGCGACCTATGTGGTTGCATCCTGGGTGGCCGAGCACTATGACAAAGACGAGCAAGTTGTTGCTATTCTTCCTGACCGCGGCGACCGCTACTACGCCAACATCTATTCGCCTGAGTTCATGCGTGAAAAGGGCCTCAGCTATGAAGTAGCCGGTTCTTATCCCACACCAATTCGGTACGGCGTTGATGTGGCGAAACGTTGGAGCTATGCTCCCATACCGCACGCGCAACCAGCTGCCTATACCGGCGACGTGAGCACCACGGAAGAGTTTGCCCGCGATTTGGGCCTGGAGGCTGCGTACGTGTCATGAATCATTTCGTCTTGATCGAAAGTAATACCACAGGAACCGGCGCCATCATCGTGGAGCGATTGCTGGCCCGCGGCGATAGAGTCACTTTTCTCACGCGTACGCCGGAAAAATATCCCTTCCTCGGTTTCAAAGACCCCGCGCTTGAAGTGAGCGCTGTGAACACCAACTGTTTCACGGCTGTCATAAAAACCATACAAGGAATTCAAGCGCGGCAAACCGTGAATGCGGTGGTCACAACATCTGAGTTTTATGTGCCGCTGGTGGCACAAGTCAGCACCGCGTTGGGGCTGCCCGGGCTCAATCCTGTGGCCGCTCAAACCTGCCGTCACAAGCCAAGTACACGCAAACAACTTAAGGCCGCCGGCCTTTTAACGCCTGAATTTTACCTGATCACTGGAGAAAGAGAAGCGCTGGAGCTGGCTGCGCGTATTGAGTATCCATGCGTGGTAAAACCGCCATCTGATAGTTCCAGCCACGGAGTGCGCCTGGTCGCCAACAGCGATGAGTTTATGGATCACTATCATGACATCCACGGTTGGAAGGAAAACATACGCGGCCAGTCGCTCGATGGCAGCGTTCTGGTGGAGAGTTACCTTGAAGGGCCGGAGTACAGCGTGGAAACAGTCACGTTGCCCTGCGGTGTGACCCACGTGATCGGCGTGACGGACAAGCACCTTTCCCAAGAACCTTATTTCGTCGAAATGGGCCATGACTTTCCCAGCCGTGCGCCAAAACATGTTCAGCAGGCGTTGATTCAGGCCGTGCTGAGTGCCCTGGCAGCAGTCAATTTCAATTTTGGGCCCGCTCACACTGAAATTCGCTGGACTCCTCGCGGCCCGGTAGTGATCGAAATAAACCCTCGTCTGGCTGGTGGGATGATTCCGGAGTTAATCAGCTATGCGAAGGGCATTGATCTTCTCCAGATTTGGATGGATCTTTTGCTGGGGATCCCTGTGGATCTAACGCCGGCCCATGAAAACAATGCCTCCATACGGTTCTTGACCGCGGACCGCGCAGGACAGTTGCTGGAAGTCCATGGAGTTGACGAGGCCACTGTAATTCCCAGTGTGCGGGAAATTTCTGTTACGGCCAAACCGGGAAAAATGGTGAACTCTGCCGCGGATGCCTATGACCGTTTGGGTTTCGTCATCGGGGCCGGGCTGGACCCGGACATGGTGGAGCGCCATCTGCAGGAAGCAATGCAGACAATTCAACTTGAAATTGGCCCAGTGGACTGTGTGCTTCAGACGTGAAGTGGAGATGAATAATACCCATGAAATCATTTATCGATTTACGCAGTGATACCGTGACCTTGCCGCCGTTGAATATGCGCAAAGCGATTGCGCGCGCGCAATTGGGTGACGATGTTTATGGAGAAGATCCCACGGTCAATGATCTGGAGCGTCTGGCGGCCAGGACATTAGGGAAAGAAGCAGCCATCCTTACACCCAGCGGGACCATGGCCAACCTGCTTGCAATCCTCACCCACTGTTCGCAGCGCAAGAGATTGCTGGTTGGCGACCTATCAGACATCTGGAAATGGGAGGCCGGAGGCGCATCCCTGCTTGGAGGGCTGCTTTACCATCCACTGCCGACTCTCCCCAATGGCGAAATTCCAATTGAAGCAATGGAAGCCGCGCTCTATGGCGAGCAGGATTTTCAATGTGTTCCGGCGGGATTGATTTGCCTGGAGAACACACATTGCTTGTGTGGCGGCAAAGTTTTGTCGCTTGAATATCTGGCCCAGGTGCATGAATTTGCACAACGCCGGTCGTTGCCTGTCCATCTGGACGGCGCGCGCATTTTCAACGCTGCGGTAAGCATGGGCGTGGACGTTCGCCATATTGCCATGTTTGCCGATTCAGTCACGATCTGCCTATCGAAGGGCTTGGCTGCTCCGGTTGGTTCCGTGCTTGCTGGTCGCAGCGCATTTATTAACCACGCACGGCGGTTGCGAAAAATGCTGGGTGGCGGAATGCGCCAGGCTGGAATCGTGGCCGCCGGTGGCGTTTACTCCCTGGAGCAAATGGTAGACCGGCTTGCTGAAGACCACACTAACGCTCGTTATCTGGCGCAGGGGCTGGCAGGGATACCCGGGATTGAGATTACCTCAGAGCCGCCTCAGACCAACATCATATTTTTCACCCTGGCAGACGCGGAAATAAGTCTCAAATATTTTCTTTATGCACTGGAAAACGAAGGTGTGCGCGTGATGGAACTGGGCAAGCGGAAAATCCGCGCGGTGACGCATTACGGCGTTGGTCCGGAGGACATCAAGTTTGCCATCGAGGCTGTAGGCCGGGCATTGGCCCGCGCCCGCACCGCATCTTCGCCCGTTGCCACCGCGGATTCTTTACCCTGGCATCAGGACGCAGAGAAGACTTTTCAACTGGCCGCTATCGAGCCATGACATTGGTCTGAATAGCAGAAGAAACCCGGCAAGGAGTTAAAAAATGGTTCCCAAGCGGACAATGAACCGAAACTTTTTGTTCTTATGGCAGGGACAGGTCGTCAGCCAGATCGGCACGCAACTGTTTCAGGTAATTGTGATTCTGTCTCTCAAGCAGGCAACGGAGTCCGCCACGCTGGTTGGCTTGCTCATGATGGCCTCCACCATTCCAGCTTTGCTGCTTGGGCCTTTGGGTGGCGCAGTGGTTGACCGCTATTCCAGGCGGTCCGTCCTCATCACTGGCGATTTTATCCGCGGGCTCGCGCTGACCGGAATTGCCTGCGTCTTGTGGTTTGGATCACATTCCATTGTGCTTATTGTCTGTTCTCTCTTTGCGTATTCCTTGCTGGAAGGCAGCGTTGGCGCTGTCTGGCAGCCGGCGAGCATGTCAGTGGTTCCCGATCTGGTGCCTAAAGAAGGCCTGGGTGCCGCGAACTCTTTTATCCAGGGATCATTCCAGATATGTGCCGTGCTGGGCCAAGCCATCGCTGGATTGTTGTTTCGCACGGTTGGCGCTCCGCTGCTGATGCTTGCGGATGCTGTAACTTATTTTTACGCCGCCATCAGTGATGCGTTTATTCGCATTCCTGCATTGCCCACCAACCCTGCAGGCGAACAGAAAAAACAGTCCAGCTTTAAGAGCGAAATCATGGAAGGGCTGCGGCATATCCATTCCCGACCTGGAATGAAAATGCTGTTTTATACCATGGCTTTCTTTCAACTCGTCATGGTTCCCATGTTGATTCTGTTTCCGTTTTACGTGGAGGATTATCTGAAGGCAGGCCCGCAATGGTACGGCTTTTTGTTGGCTGCATCAGGGTTTGGCACATTTATCGGTTATGGCCTTGGCGGAGCAGTGAAACTTTCGCCTCGAAGCTCCAGCCGAGTAACGGTCGTGATAATGGTCACGATGTCCTTATGCCTTACGGCCTTGAGCTTTGTGAGTGGACCATGGGCGGCACTGTGGTTGATCGGTGGAGTGGGGGCCATGGATGGCTTTATTGTTCTTAAATTGATCACCACTCTTCAATTGGCTACGCCCACTGAGATCCGTGGCCGGGTTTTTGGCTTATTGATGACGATAACCCGCGGCCTTACGCCTTTTGCCATGGGCTTGACCGGCATCATCGCTGATATGACGCACCGAAACATTCCGGCCATCTATTTATTTTGCGGCGTCGCAGCCACTCTGCTGGCGGCGAATGTGGCCATGAAGCGCGAATGCCGCGATTTTCTTGCCGGAGAAGATGGAAGCACGCCGGTGGCTGTCTCTTTCGAACCCAAGGTGGCCGCACATCCTGAGGTGTCGGACGCAACGTTAAGAGCGCCGCTGCTTTGTCAGATGGATTCATTGGAAACCAAGTGAGCAAAACCAGATGAACGACACCATTGTCAGCGGTGAAGTAGCAGCGCGCGAGGCAGTTCCGCTGGAGCGGCGCGCTTATAGAGAGTTGTTTCCTCTCTCAATGAACCAGCGCGATATGTGGTTCCAGAGCCAGATCCATTCACAGCAAGGGCTCAACAATGTGTGCGTGCAGGTCACTCTGGATGGAGAACTAAATATTGAATTCTTCCATCGAGCGTGGCAGGCCGTGGTTGACCGCCATGAGACTTTGCGCACTGTCTTTATCGAAATGGATGGCGTTCCATATCAGAAGATTGTGCCTAACGTTCGCGTGGCGTTTGCCATTCATGATCTTAGTGGCGAGCCGGAGAAGGCGCAGTCAGGCCTGCAGGCGATTGAAAAAGATCTGGTCAGCCGGCAATTTGATTTTGCCTGCGGCCCTCTCTTCCGTTTTGCCCTGGTGCAGCGCGGTCCGGCCCGGAATGTATTTTTGTTTGTCTTCAGCCACCTGGTTCTTGATGGCATTTACATGGCGCAGATTTTTGAACAGGTGGGCGCGTCTTATGAACAGTTGCTGCGCGGAGAGAGTGGAACACTGCCATCTATCAGCGTGCAGTATACCGACTTTGCCGCCCGCCAAATTGATCGCCTGGAAAAAGGGCTGCTCAAAGAACACGAGGGCTATTGGCGGGACCAGTTCCAACCGCCCTTGCCGGCGATGGAATTGCCTACCGACAGGGAATCGCGCCGCGTGACCAGCTTTGACCTGGGAGTTTTAGACCAGGATGTTCCTGACAAGATTTTTCAGCAACTCAAGAGTTTTCGTAAACGCTACCGCACCACGCTGTTTCGCACCGTGCTCGCTGCGTTTCAGGTATTACTGCAGCAGCTTCTGGGAGAGAAGGACCTGCTTCTGGGCGTTCCCTTTACCACACTGCCGGCTCACTGGCCCGAATTAGTTGGTTTCTTTGGTCATCTTGTGCCGGTGCGGGCAAACCTGGAAGACATGGCGCGCTTCACTGATGTGCTGGTGGATGTGAACCGCCAGATGAAGAATGCGCAGGAGCACGTTGAGTATCCTCTTTTTGAAGCTGTACGTGGCCTCAAGATCAATCGTGATCCACATCATCCGCTCTTTCCCGTAGTTGTCTCACAGGTTAAGGCTCTGGAGAGTGAAGTTGGCGGTGTGCGCATGAATATGGTTTCGCGCTTTGTGCAGGGCGGCGTTTACCATCTCTGGCTGACTGTCCGTGAGCTTAAGGGCGGACTGTCACTGGGTTTTTACTACAACCGCGAACTTCTTTCCGGAAGGCCGCTGGCCCTGATTGCAGACTGTATGCAGGAGTTGTTGGCAAAAATTGCGGAATCCCCGGAGGCGTTGCTTTCACAATTGGAATCCCTGCCGCATCTGGAGCAAGCGCGCGTTCTTGGTTTTGGCAACGGTAGCGACGCAAATCCAGAAGGGGCTTGGGTAGAAGAATCAATTTCACAGTTCGCTCATGAGCACCCCTCGGCCACAGCGGTATCTGACCGCAATGGAGAGCTCTCCTATCAAGAGCTGAATAGCCGTGCGAATCAGTTGGCAAATTGGCTGCGTTCCGCCGGTGTGGATGCTGAAAGCAGAGTGGGCATCATGGGCCGGCGCAGTGTGGGAATGCTGGTAACAATTTTAGGGGTCATGAAGGCCGGCGCGGCGTATGTGCCGTTGGACCCAAAAGATCCTGAAGAACGAATGCTGGGCATGATCAATGACGCTGGTCTAAGTTGGCTGGCGGTGGATGGTGATTCGGCAGAACGGGGCCGCAAGCTGTCCCGCCTGAGCGGATGCGGGACTTTAAGCTGGGACCACACGCACCTTGAAGGAATCGTAGGCGCCCCCGAATGGATGTTGAGTTCCGCCGCAGATCCGCCAGCCACAAAGTTTACCGGCAGGGAATTGGCCTATATCTTCTACACTTCCGGGTCTACGGGAATACCGAAAGGCGCGATGGTGGAGCGCGCGGGTATGCGCAACCACCTTCGATCAAAAATCGGGGTTCTGGCATTAGGCCCCGGTGATGTGGTCGTGCAGAACGCATCTCACTGTTTCGATATTTCTGTATGGCAATTCCTGGCTCCGCTGATGGTGGGCGGTCGCGTTGTGATTTACGGTGAAGACTTAATCTTGAATCCGTCAGCGCTTTTGGATGCCGTTAAGCGAGATGGCGTGACTGTACTGGAGACGGTTCCGAGTTACCTGGAATTATTATTGGGATTACCGGGCGCGGAGAATCTACGCTGGCTAAAGTTTATGGTTTCAACGGCGGAAACGCTCTCCGTTTCGCTTAGCCATCGTTGGCTGCAGCGCTTTCCCGGCATTGCGCTAATCAACGCCTGGGGGCCGACGGAATGCTCGGACGATGTTACGCATGAAATCCTTCATTTGGCAGAAGAACTTCAGGACCGAGTAGGCATCGGCAGGCCGATTGCGGGGTCGTGCGTCTACGTGATTGACCGTGAATTACGGCTCTTGCCCGTGGGCTGCGTTGGTGAGATCGCGGTTGGCGGCGTGTGCGTTGGCCGCGGATACATTGGCGATGCCGTGAAAACCGCCAGGACGTTCGTCCCAGATCCATTCGGTTCAAGTTCAAGCGGCCGGCTCTATCTCACGGGTGATGTTGGACGCTGGCGATGGGATGGAGTGCTTGAGTTTCTTGGCCGACGCGACGGGCAGGTCAAGGTTCGCGGTCGCCGCATTGAAATTGCAGAGGTGGAAGGTGTGTTGGGCGGACATCCCGGAATCAGTCAGGCCGTAGCCGCGGTCCACGCAGGCCGCCTGGTGGGATATTGTGTGAGCAATGGCGCTTTGGATGTGAGGGAGATGAGAAAATATGTAGCGGAGCGTCTTCCCGAACACATGGTTCCAGATGCTTTTGTGACCGTGGAAAAGCTGCCGCTTACCCGCACCGGCAAGGTAGACCGCCGTGCTCTGCCTGCACCCGACTGGAGCCAGAGAACGGAAGAATATGTTGCGCCAGGCACTGACGTGGAGAAACAGATTGCTCAAGTCTGGCAGGAAGTTCTGGGGATTGACCGCATCGGTGTACACGATGACTTTTTTGAGATTGGCGGGCACTCACTGAATGCTACCCGAATCATACTTAACCTGCAGGCCAGGTTCTCTCGCGGTGTTTCCATCCGCCAGCTTTTCCTGAATCCGACTATCGCCGAACTGGCGGTTGCGTTAAGTTCTGAAATTGCAGGCGCTGCCGCTATTGAAAGAATTCCCAGCGTGGCCACACAGCCGCATTATCCACTGGCGCCCACGCAAAAACCCATGTGGCTTGCCTTCAATGATGTGCTTCGCGCCGAAGGTCCAGGTTGGGGGTTTCCGCAAGTTATTCGGATTGAAGGCAAAATTGAGCCGGAGATTTTCGGCAAAGCGCTGGATTTACTGGTGCAAAGGCATGAATCTCTGCGTGTGAGTTTTGCGGAAATCGAGGGAGAACCAGTACATATCATCCATGATCGGGTCAAGGCCGCATGGCAATTTCACGACCTTTCCTTTGCCAGCGGTGAGTTGCAGCGCGAGAAAATGCGGCAGGTACTGGCCGAGCAACTCAATGCCGCTATCACGAACCAGCCGCCAATGCTTCGCGTGCAGTTGGTTCGTCTGGATCCAGCAACTCACTGCGTTGTGCTGCAACTGCCGCACATCATTGCTGACGTTTGGACAGAGCACATTCTGGCGGAGGACCTGGCTGAACTGTACAGCGCGTTGCAGCAAACGCGTGTCCCTGCGCTGCCTGAGATCAAAGTCCGTTATGTGGATTATGCAGAGTGGCATCAGAAGCGTCTTGATTCATCCGCTTTGCAGGCGCAAAAGGACTATTGGCTGGAATTGTTCGGCAAGGAACTGAATCCGCTCGACATGAGCAGAGCAGGTGCCAGCGCTGCCGAAGGGCAGTCTACTGATGCTCGAGTGCTGCACATCTCAAAAGCCCTTATGACGAGACTGAAGCAAATCGCCGGCGATCAAGGCACCACGCTATTTGTAGTTTTGCTTTCTGCTTTCCAATTGCTGCTCGCCCGTCTTACTGGCGCCACGGATGTGTCTGTAGGTACGGCAGTCAGTGGACGATCTCATCCCGATCTTGAGCGGATAGCTGGCTTCTTCATGAATCCACTTTGTCTCAAGTCAGACATTTCCGGCAATCCCACTTTCACTGAACTGCTTGGGCGGGTCCGCCAAACCGTGCTCTCGGCTTTGGCCAATCAGGAATATCCATTCCAGCAATGGCTGCATGCTTTGCGGCGGAAGCATGGCCGCAATGATCTCTATCCCTATTCGCTGGTGTTGCTGGTGGAAGAACAGCCCAAAGATCTGTCGTTTGCTGGAGCCAAGGCATATTTTGAATCATTGCCGGGTTATGGTTTCGATCTCAACCGTGTTGCCGGCCCTTATCTTTCAGTCCGCGTCGCGGAAGGGCCTGATAGTTGGTGCGCGGAAATCATTCCGGGCACCATGGACACTGCGCCCATTCCATGTAATTTGCTGAGTAGATGGACGTATCTTTTGGAGGAGATTGTGGCCCGTCCGCACAACCGGATTGGCGACTTCGATCTGGTGGAGAGCCATGAACATGAAACTCTCTCTCACTTTAGCTCTGGTGTGGGGATGGATCCGCAGCTCATCGCAATGCTTCGCGAATTCCACCTCTCAGGTGGACGAGGTGCGGCGACGTTAACCGCGGATGGCATTATCTCAAACACACCAGAAATTGAGGTTGTAGATTTTGTTCAACTCCAACGAGCGTTGGCAGGGCGCCCGATAAATGCTTTTGCGTGCCGCCATGAAATACTGGAGAACCTGGCTGAAAACGGAGTAGCAATCAGGCAGATGGCTCCTGATCTAGAACGTGTGATTGTTCGCGCGACTTCACAATGCAATGCGGGGATCCTTTCCCGGAACCTGGGAGTCCAGATCAGCGCATTTTTGCCTCTTGATGATGACGCTGACGTGTTTCTCTGGATTGATAATTTCAGTGCTGGCGTGTTGACCGGGCAACCGATGGGATCGGCTGCGGTATTTGTTCTGGATGAGTGGGGCAGACTTGCGCCGATTGGAGTACGCGGCCGTCTTTATAAAGGGACACATAGCGACCTTGAGTCAGCAACGGTTTCCCTGCAGTGGTTCGGAAGGTGGCAGAGCAACGGCATGCTGGAGCTCGAGACCCGCCAATTTGACACCATTGAATTGGATGCCGAGGAACTGGAAGCACTTTTACAATAGCTCACCCTGCGCGCCTAGTTGCGGCCTGCTGAT
>DATBCN010000271.1:0-2177 GCA_036270475.1 Candidatus Angelobacter sp.
GTGAATGCGTGGCAGATTACCGCCAACGACCAGATATTTAAAGCGGACGATTACAAAAACATCATCGTGGCCAGAAACGGCTCCGGCGTTGTGCGGCTGTCAGATGTAGCCACTGTAGAAGATGCGGTGGAGGACATCCGCAATACCGGCGTGGCCAATGGCAAACCTGCGGTGCTGATGATCGTCTTCCGGCAGCCCGGCGCCAACATTATTGAAGCCGTAGACCGCGTGAAGGCATTGATTCCGGAGCTGCAAGCTTCAATCCCCGCGGCCATCAAACTGGAAGTTGCGCTGGACCGCACGACGACGATTCGCGCTTCGGTGACCGACATCCAAATCACGCTGGTGATCTCCATTGTGCTGGTGATTTTTGTAGTCTTTGTTTTTTTGCGCAACCTTCGCGCTACTTTGATTCCCAGCGTGGCCGTGCCGCTCTCCTTGATTGGCACGTTCGGCGTGATGTATCTGCTGGATTACAGCGTGGACAATCTCTCACTCATGGCGCTGGCCATCTCCACCGGGTTTGTCGTTGATGACGCCATTGTGGTGCTGGAAGACATCACGCGCTATCTGGAACAGGGCATGGACCCGGTGCAGGCTGCGTTCCGCGGCGCGCGCGAAATTGGATTTACCGTGCTTTCCATGAGCACGTCACTGGTTGCGGTGTTTATCCCAATCCTGCTGATGCAGGGACTGGTGGGAAGGCTCTTCCGCGAGTTTGCCGTGGTGCTGAGCGTGGCCATCGCCATGTCATTGCTCATATCGCTCACGGTCACGCCGATGTTGTGCGCCAAGTTTCTCCGTCCGGAGGGCGAGAAGAAACATGGACGCATTTATCGCGCCAGCGAGCGGGTTTTTGACTGGACGTTAACACTCTATCGCGGCAGCCTGGGTTGGGTGCTGCGCCATCAGGCGTTGACGCTGGGAGTGACGATTGCCACGGCCTGCCTGAGCATCTACCTTTACGTGATCGCGCCCAAAGGCTTCTTTCCCCAGCAGGACACGGGACGGCTCGGCGGATCGATCCAGGCGGAACAGGACATTTCTTTTCCCGCGCTGCGCGACAAGATGCAGCAATACGTAAGGATCGTGCTGACTGATCCGGCGGTGAACAATGCCGTGGGTTTTGCGGGAGGGCAGGGCAGTTCCAACACCGGGCGCATGTTTGTGGTGTTGAAGCCGCCCAGCCAACGCGGCAAGGTTACGGCGGACCAGATCATCAACCGGCTGCGCGGCAAGCTGGCGATAGTGCCGGGAGCCACGCTGTTTCTTACCGCCACGCAGGACCTGAATATTGGCGGCCGCTTTGCCAACGCACAGTTTCAATACACCATCCAGTCAGAAGATTTGCAGGACCTGAATTACTGGGCGCCGCGCATCCTGGCCAAGTTCCGCACGCTGCAGCAACTGCGCGACGTGAACACTGACCAGCAGGACAAAGGCCTGGCTGCTGAAGTGGTGGTGGACCGCGATACGGCGTCGCGCCTGGGGATTTCCGCCGCGCAAGTGGATGCAGCGCTGTATGCATCGTTTGGACAGGCGCAGGTTTCCACCATGTACAGGCAGTTGAACCAGTATCACGTGGTGATGGAGGTGGACCCCAAGCTGTTGCCCGGCACTGACGCTCTGAGAAATACCTATGTCAAGTCCAATGCCGGAGTCGAGGTCCCGCTTTCGTCGTTTACGCGTTACCAGCCTTCCAATACGGCGTTGCAGGTAAACCACCAGGGGTTCTATCCGGCGGTAACGGTCTCATTCAATCTGGCGCTGGGCGTGCCGCTGGGCGACGCCGCCAAAGTGGTGGAAGGCGCGATGCGCGATCTGGGCGTCCCGGCCACGGTACACGGCAGCTTCCAGGGAACGGCGGCGGCATTCAAGGACTCAGCGCAGAGCCAGCCGTGGCTGATTCTGGCTGCATTGGTGACCGTCTATATAGTTCTGGGAATGCTTTATGAGAGCGTGATTCATCCCATTACGATCCTTTCCACGCTGCCTTCCGCGGGCGTGGGCGCGATCCTGGCGATCATGCTCACCGGGAACGACCTGAACGTGATTGCCTTGATCGGAATTATTCTGCTCATCGGCATTGTGAAAAAGAACGCCATTTTGATGATCGATTTTGCGGTAGACGCTTCACGCCGCGAAAGCATGTCTCCTGAAGAAGCGATTTACAAGGC
>DATBCN010000272.1:0-2097 GCA_036270475.1 Candidatus Angelobacter sp.
ATTCTCTGCTTGATTACCTGGTCCGCCGATTTCAGCGCCGCCTCAATATCGCCTTCACCCGCCGTGAGCTTGTAGGCCACATTGGTGCCAAACTGCTCATGGACCACCGGGCCGCCCTGGGCGGCTTTTTCTTCATCCAGCGCCACCGGCAGCTCTTCATAATCCACTTCAATCAGGTCCACGGCGTCGCGCGCGGCGGATTTTGATTCGGCGACCACCACCGCCACCGGATGCCCTACAAAATAAACTTTGTTTCCCGCCAGCGGACGATGGTCCGGCACCTTCAGGTCTGGCAGCGCCGCGGAGCACGGCACGGGGCCAATTTTGGCCGTGTCCTTGCCGGTATAAACCGCAACCACTCCCGGCAGTTTTTGTGCCGCCGTGGTGTCAATGCTTTTGATCCGGGCATGTGCGTAAATAGAGCGCAGAAACGCTGCATGCAGCGTGTCCGGCAGGCGAATGTCATCCACATAGTGCGCCAGTCCTTGGATCAACCGGGGATCTTCTGTGCGCTTGATTGGTTTGCCAACTGTCTTTTCCATATCGCCCTCCGTTACGTGCCTGCTCGCTACGGATTCAAAGTGCTCGTATCAGATTTCAAATTTGAAATTTAAAATTTTCAATTTCAAATCTTTTGATCTTCTCCGTGCCTCTGTGTCTCCGTGGTAGGTGTTGCTTTCCGATCACCGGATCACCCGATCTACCTCTGTGTTCCTCTGTGTCCTCTGTGGTAAATGGTTTTTCCTGATTTCCTAATCCGCGCTCATCCGCGTAAATCCGCGGTAAGGTGTTGCCATTTCCCGATCACCCGATCTACCTCTGTGTTCCTCTGTGTCCTCTGTGGTAAATGGTTTTTCCCGCTACCGCGCCACGCTCTTCGACTTCATCTTCTTCGCCGCGCATTGCACTGCCTGCACAATGTTCTGGTATCCGGTGCAGCGGCACAGGTTCCCCTCCAGGCCATGCCGTATCTCTTCATCCGTGGGGTCAGGGTTGCGCTGCAATATCTGCGCGGACGCCATAATCATCCCCGGCGTGCAGTAGCCGCACTGCAGTCCGTGGTGCTCCCAGAATCCGCTCTGCACCGGATGCAGGTCGCCCCCCTGCGCCAGCCCTTCAATCGTGGTCACCGTGGAGCCATCGGCCTGCGCCGCCAGCATGGTGCAACTTTTCACTGCCTGTCCGTCCACCATCACCGTGCATGCTCCGCACAGTGACGTTTCACAGCCTACATGGGTCCCGGTCAGGTTCAGGATGTCGCGGATGTACTGCACCAGCAGCGTGCGTGGCTCAATTTCATTCTGGTGCGTCACGCCATTTACGGTAACGTTGATTTGCTTCTTCATGATGAAACCCCTTTGCGCGATTGCACGGGCCAAACGCTTCAATTCGAGAGTACGTTTTTTCCCGGTTGCCCCGATGCCCCGATGTCCTGATGGTCCGATGTCCTGATGACCCGATGTCCTGATGACCCGATAGTTTCAGCCGCTCTGGAACTCTTTGGTCGCAGGACATATTAAATGGTTCGCCCCGGACTTGCCACCACCAGCCTTAGCGCCGATTTCCCACTTTGATCTTACGTTTTCCGATCACCCGATCACCCGATCTTCCCCTCGTCTCCGAGTGAAGATTTTGTTTACTCCGCTCTCTGGGTTCTCAATTTACAAATTTAAATTTCAAAAATCTTAAATCCCAAATTGGACCGCATACTGCCTGTGTTGAATCAAAAATGTATGACCCCTGTCATTCCGACCGAAAACCGCGCGACCGTAGGGAGCGAGGTTGAGTGGAGGAACCCCGATAAGGCTTCCGCTGCCATGCCGCGTCATGGAGTTCTCACGAGACAAATCCTCGCGATGGCTTTTATGCCACCAGGGCCAAACGTCAAACCGCCAAATACCAAATACCAACTGCCAAATACCAAACGTTTTATCATCTAGCCATGGAGCAACTCATCATCCGTCGCGCCGTATCTGGAGATTGCGCGGCCCTGGCGGCCATGTGCTATTGCCTCTGGCCTGACTCCAGCGCCCAGGAGCACGCCGTGGAGCTGGCCCCCTTTCTTGACGGCAAGCCCCGCGGCACGCTGCCCTCTGT
>DATBCN010000273.1:0-4548 GCA_036270475.1 Candidatus Angelobacter sp.
ATCCGGACATTCGCGAACTGATCGGCAAAGGCCGGGGCTATTCGCTGGAAGACCAGGAGCAGGTGATTCGTATTCAACGTGATCTGCTGGCAAAAGTTCTGCCGGCTTATGGCTCCGCGGCGCAACGGGGCGAAATTGAGATCTCAACCTCGCCTTTTTACCACCCGATCCTGCCGCTGATTTGTGACACCAACCAGGGCTCGGCGTCACACAGCGGACTGCCGCTGCCGGCGCGCCGGTTTACGCATCCTGAAGATGCGCGCGACCAAATCGCGCGCGGCATGGCGCTGCATGAGCATTTGTTCGGAGCGCGACCGCGCGGCATGTGGCCGTCAGAGGGCAGCGTTTCCAATGAAGGATTGGCGATCGCTTACGAGCTGGGAATCAAATGGGTGGCCACCGACGAGGGTGTCCTGGGCCGCTCGCTGGGAACAATCTTTCAACGCGACAGCGGCGGCCGGCTGGTGGGCAGCGGCGCTGAGCAACTCTACCAGATATTCCATTGGGAGCAGGGAGCAGCGGAGATGAGCGTGCTGTTCCGTGACCATTCGCTCTCTGACCTGATCGGATTTGTTTATTCCGGCGTGCCTCCCAAAGAGGCCGCGGAAGATTTTTTGCGCCGGATAAGGCAGGCCGCTGAACCTGTGCTGCAAAAAGGCCGGACGGCGGTGGTGCCCATTATTCTTGACGGCGAGAATGCCTGGGAGTTTTATCCGCGGTCAGGACGGGAATTTCTGCGGCGCCTCTACGATGGCATCCAGCGCGATCCGCAGATAGCGGCGCTGACAATTTCCGAGGCCATTGAACGCGAGCCTGCGCCGCAAAAGCTGGGCTCCATCTATCCTGGCTCATGGATCAACGCCAACTTTGACGTATGGATTGGCGCGCCGGAAGACAACGCGGCCTGGGACCATCTTTCCGCGGCGCGGGACTTTTTTACTGAGAACGTGGGCAAAGTCTCCAGTGAGCAAGCGGCCCTGGCATATGAAGAGCTGCTGATTGCGGAAGGCAGTGACTGGAATTGGTGGTATGGCCCTGAGCACCACTCGGCCAATGATCGCGACTTTGATGAGCTGTACCGGAAGCACCTCTCCAACGTGTATCTTGCGCTTGGCGGTGCAGCGCCAGACGTGCTGGCACAGCCGATTTCCGGCGTCCATGCCAAGCCGCAGTTCACGCCGCAGACGGCTTACATCCATCCGCCAGTCGATGGCCGCAACATCGGTTACTTTGAATGGCTGGGCGCGGCCTCCCACGTTGCTGACCGGCATTCTTCCGCCATGCACGGCAAGGTTTTTCTCCTGGATACAGGCTATGCGGGAATCGATGAAGAGAACCTCTACTGCCGGGTGGATTTCATGGAGCATCCGGCAGAATGGGCCAACGGAGAGACAAAATTGGTGGTGGCGATTGAACGTGTCGATCCGGATGCTGGAGCGGCGCGCTCGTTCCGTGTGGAGGCTGAAATCTCTGAAGGCCAGATGCGTGGCTGGTCCTTCGCTGAAAATGGAGACAAGCCGGAGCAGGCAAACTCCATCCGGGCCGGCCTGGAATCAATCTTTGAATGCCAGATTCCATTGCAGCTTTTGCAAGCCGCCAAGGGAGCGTTGCTCCGCGTGCGCTTTTCCTTGTGGCGTGATGGTTTACCGCTTGACGCGCTGCCCCAGGAAGGCGCGATGGAAATCCGGGTCGCGCCGGAGACCGAACTGAGCGCGCTGCCTTACGCCAAGCCGTAACCGGCTCCATGCGATGGATTCGTATGAGTGCATTTAGTCTCTAAGGTGCCGAATGAGGAAATTAAAAAGTAGCAGGCCGGAATACCCGCAACCAAATCATCCCAGCCCTTTAAACAATTCCACAATTTCAACCTTGAAGCCCTTCGCAATTTTCTGGATGCTCAGCAATGTCAGGTTGCGCTCACCGCGTTCCACTTGTCCAATGTAGGTCCAGTGCAGCCCGGTGTGCTGGTCCATGGTCTCTTGTGACCATCCTCGCGCCTTCCTCAACTGGAGGACCCGCTGGCCGAAAGCGCGTTTTAAATCTTTTGCCACTGCAAAAGAGTCTTATCGGCTAATACTTATATTACTAGAGACTATAAATATTATTTTTGCTATCCTGATCGGACTGCTTCGGAAAACGAAAGTCCATGCTCAACTTGATACGGAAAGCAGCAAGCGGGTTGTGCGGCGTATTGCTCGATGTAATCCTGTTTTTTATGAAAGAACGGAGGGACAAAGAGTAAAGTGCCGTCACAGGCCCGGAACCGCTTACCGGCCTGGTCAAAATGAAGAGAGAAGCGTTGATGCTCTGACAATTCGCGGCTTATTCATTGGCGAACTCAGTCCAGGCTTCCCAGCCTCTTCAGAAATTCCTTTGCCGCCTCCAATTGTGGAAATAATTTTTCTTCCTCCCGGAACGCCGCTGGATGCACCAGCCGCCGGCTTCCGCGGAGCTTTACCGGATGCCGCAGATGCAGCATTTCATGATAGACAAGATACTCGATGGCATAGCGGGGCACGCGCGGCCCATCAAAGACGCGGCTTACCACGATGGTGTTGTGCGCGGGATCATAATGTCCCAGGCTGCGCAGAGAGCGGCTGCCGCTCCAGGTCATCTGTGGCCGCGCCATAAGGCCGTGAAAGAAGCGCAGGTTGAGTTGCTCGAACACCTCATCAAGATCGTAATGCTTTCCCCTGGGGCCTTCAATGCGTTTGCGTCCGCGCATCTGGCGGATGAGATGGGATTTGGCGGCCATGGCTGGGCTGCCGGTAAATCTTCTGTAGCGCGTTGCTTGCGCCGGATCAATGGGCTTGCGATGCAGCTTGGCGATCAGGATGTGAAGCAGAGCGTAAAGCACCGGTTCCGGCGCGCCCTCCAGCAGATCAGAGATGCGGACAAAGATGCGTCCCTGGCGAAGCCGTATGGTGTTATTAATGTTGGCAAAACGATAAAAACGGACCTCAAATTCCGGCGCCGCCATGCCCGGACGCAGATCACGATACGCCTGCTCAAATATCTGGGAAAGGGTTGAAGTCATTTTTTCTGAATGTTACTGCAACGCCGGGGAGCGCCGGTATCCGTTTGGCAATTCCTTCAGCGACGGGGACTCATGCCTGACAAGCAACTCTATTTCTTCTTTGTTGGTGCGCTGTTTTTATCTTCGTGCGTTATTTCCATGTATTCACGCGCCGTATCAGCGTTGGACTTGAGCGCGTCCTGCGCGTCCTGTAAAACAAAGCGGAAATCCGGCAGCAGCTTTTGCGCCACGGGATCAGATTCAGCCGCCGATTTGAGCGCTTTCAGCCTCTGGTCAAAACGGTCATCGGCTTCAATCAACTCCTTAAGTCCCTTGTGATATTCCTTGACCACGTCTTTTTCAAATTTGCGCGCTTCAAACTGGTCCAGATTGTCATTGATCTCGTCCACCAGATTGGTAAAGTCTTCCAGCAGATCGTGGATCTGTTTTCCGCGTTCGTTGCCCAGCTTGGGGTCCACGCGCACCTGGTCAATCGACGCCAGCCGCGCCTCGGTAAATTTAATGAGCAGCTTGATGCGCTTGTAAGGTTCCATGGCCACTTCGCGGAGCTGGTCTGCTTCAGCTTCAGTCAATGGATCGCGCTTTCTTGCGCTGGCTGCCATGCTTAACAGAAGCAGCAGGACGACGATTTTAGTGGCGAGTTTCATTTTTGGTCCTTCTTGGGCGGAGCGAACATTGACTCCAAAACATCCTCGGTCAGCTTTTCCAGTTGTTTTTCTACCGCTTCAACGGCTGGGCGGTCTTCTGCCGCCAGTGTGCGCCGCATATTTTCCAGGCGACGGCGGCACTGGCGCAGGGCCTTTTCTGTCTCTTTCATCTTTTTGCGCGTCTCGATGGCCTGGTCGTGCGCCTTGCTGGCATATTGCAGAATTTCCTTCACCGTGGCGTGCCCTTTGATTGACTCGCCGTCAGTAAACTGCTTGTCGGCAACGGTGACGAGCCGGTCAGCCAGCTCCGCATAGAGCCGGCCTTGCTGTCCCGGTTCGGCATGCTCGGCTTCCGCCTTCAGTTGGTCAACCGTTTTTTCGTCGCTACGGGCGGCAAGCGCCAACAGGACGACGATAGCAATGGAAAAGAGTTTTCGCATCTTTAAACTGCCACAAACTGCAAACTGCCATAAAACTGCCCCGGTCAAAAAACTATTACTGTCAAAATTGCTACTGTCCAGCAACAAACTGTCCGGAAGATAAATCATCCGGTTGAAAATCACGCTTAGTCCGGTAGTATCGCCTTCAAACGATGCCGCGCCTGAAACTCCTGGTCAGGAAACTTGCCCGCGGCTGCCGCCAGGAATAGCTTATAGTTTTCCGCGGCAGGTTTATACATCCTTAAACTGTCATAGGCCGTTGCCCGCAAAAAGTATGTGGCTGGTGTTTCTGGCTTAAGCTTGGCGCGTGCATCCAGAGCGCGGATCGTCAGCTCATAATTCTTGTTTTGCTGCGCCGCGTAGCCCAGGTCAAAATATGCTTCCGCGTCGCCTGGCTTGAGCTGGACCGCCTTAAGCAACTCCG
>DATBCN010000274.1:0-8295 GCA_036270475.1 Candidatus Angelobacter sp.
GGTCCAGTCATTGGCTTTCTTCATGTTGGGCGAACCGGTTAGGCGCGGGCCGATCTGGTCCACCAAACCGGTGGCAATCTCCATGATCTTGGAGTTGTGAAAGCCTTCATAACGAATCTTGCTGATCGCTTCCAGGTCAACTTTCTCTTGCGCGCTGCAAGAGAGCGCCGCGGCCAGCGAGCAGACCGCTAAAAACGAAATAATGCGTTTTACGCTAAACATTGATTCTCCTTGGTGAAAACGGGCAGAGTGCGGGGCAGAGAAGTTTATATGCCCGTCAAGACAGGGGTCAAACAGCCAGCCGTAAAGAATTGTTGTCTCTTCTTCCGCGCGGCAAAAACACTGCATGCTCAGGCAGCTACGTTCCACATTCCAGGGAAGGTGGAAAAAGCCTTGACATTTATAGTGTTATAGTTAACTATAACACTATAAGTCGCGTCCGGTCCAGCGAACTGCACTTCCACAACCGAATGCGCAGGAGAAATGAACATGAAATTCATCCGTTTTATGCCGGCAGTTGTTCTGGCCTCGCTCTTTACCATGGCTTTCGCGCAGCACGAAGCGCATAAGTCTCTCGACAAACCTGCGCCCTCTGACGCGGAAAAATCTTTCACGCTGCTGAAATCCCTGGCGGGCACCTGGCAAGGTTCGGTAACCACTGATCCACCGCAGCCTGAAATGGGAAACGGCGCGCTTATGGAAGCCTCATTGCGCGTAACCTCCCGGGGAAATGCAATGGTCCATGAGATGAAGGAAGCGGGAAAGCCAGACGACCCGGCACGCTATGACCATCCTCTCACCATGCTTTACCTGGATGGAGATCGCCTGCTGCTGACTCATTATTGCGATGCCGGCAACCGGCCGCGCATGGCCGCCCGTACTTCACCAGACGGGAAAACCGTGGAATTCGATTTTCTCGACGTCGCCGGAAGCACAAAGTACGGACACATGCAGCACGCCGTATTCACGATTATCGACGCCAACCACCACATTGAAGAATGGACTTACCTGATGCCGGGCGACAAAGCCGGCCGCGCCCGCATTGAGCTGCAACGAGCGAAATGACCTGGGCTTATCCTTAAGGGTGATCCGGAAAATCTGATGGACCGTGAATGGAATGACAGTCAGCCGATTTACCGCCAACTGCGTGACCGCGTGGTCGCGCTGATACTCGATGGCGTGCTTAAGGAAGGCGATCCGTTGCCTTCAGTACGCACGGTCGCAGCGGAATATCGGGTCAATCCACTTACGGTCCTGAAGGGTTATCAGCAACTGGTGGACGAGAGACTGGTTGAAAGCAGGCGGGGTCTGGGCATGTTCATTAATGCCGGCGCGCGCAGTCTTTTGCTCCAGGGCGAACGGCAAAAGTTTCTTGGCGAAGAATGGCCCAGAATCCACGCAACCATTGAGCGGCTGGGGCTGAAGGCGGAAGAACTGCTGAATGCCCCCGGCAATCAACGCCCGCCGGAGGCGCCAACCCGGAATACCGCGGAGGAAAAGCCAAAGCCATGACAGTGATTGAAGCACGCGGCCTGCGCAAGGCCTTCGGCACAACCATCGCAATCGATGGCATCGATTTGCGGATTGAAGAGGGCCGCATCCTTGGGCTTATTGGGCCCAACGGCGCTGGCAAAACCACCGCGCTTAACGCGATTCTTGGCCTAACCGCATATCAGGGCGAACTCAAGGTGCTGGGACGCGATCCATGGACCGAACGCGATCAACTCATGCGCGATGTCTGCTTCATTGCCGACGTGGCCGTGCTGCCGCGCTGGCTGAGGGTTTCGCAGGCGCTGGACTACGTGGCCGGAGTGCATCAGGGATTTGATCGCGCGAAGGCGGAAAGTTTTCTGGCCAAAACAACCATCAAGCGCACCAGCAGGGTCCGGGAATTGTCAAAGGGCATGGCGGCGCAGTTGCACCTCGCGCTGGTCATGGCGATTGACGCAAAACTGCTTGTGCTGGACGAGCCAACGCTTGGCCTTGACATCCTTTACCGCAAACAGTTTTACGATTCGCTGCTGAATGACTACTTTGACCGCAACCGCACCATCATCGTGACCACGCATCAGGTGGAAGAGGTCCAGCACGTTCTCACCGATCTGATGTTCATTGACCGCGGCCGCATTGTTTTTGATTGCAGCATGGAAAAACTGGAGTCGCGCTATGCGGAAGTGATGGTGCATCCCGGGCAACTTGCCGCGGCCCAGGCGCTTAAGCCAATGCATGAGCGCAAGCTGTTTGGCCGCAGCATCCTGCTGTTTGATTCCGTTGACCGCGGGCAACTTGCGGTGCTGGGCGAGGTGCGGACGCCAAGCATCGCTGACCTTTTCGTGGCTGTTATCGGCGCACAGGCCGGCGAGGCACAAGGAGCGGCCAGGTGAATACTCATACGAACACCGTGACTGGGTCTCAGCTTGAATCGCAGGGGAACGCTCTTGCCGTCGTTCCGGTCACTCGGCCTTTTTACTGGTCCGTGCGGCGTGAATTGTGGGAGAACCGTTCCACCTATCTTGCACCGCTTGCCGCCGCGGCCGTCTTTCTGTTTGGCTTTGTAATCCACACGATGGTCCTGCGGCACCGAATGCATGGCATATGGACGCTCAGCCCGGAGCAACAATATGACACTTTCGCCGCGCCTTATGGAATAGCCGCTGGCCTGATCATGGGGACGGCTTTTATCGTGGGAGTTTTCTACTCGCTTGACGCATTGTACGGAGAGCGCCGCGACCGCAGCATCTTTTTCTGGAAGTCGCTGCCGGTTTCCGATCTTACCGTGGTGCTCTCAAAGGTGACAATTCCTATTGTCATTCTGCCATTGCTCTCGTTCGCCATCACCATTGCCACGCAGTTGATGATGCTTGTGTTGAGCAGCATAGTACTGATGGGAAGCGGCCTGGATATCGGAACTCTGTGGACACATTCTTCATTTCTCCATGTGTCACTGATGCTGCTCTACCACATTGTGACCGTTCATGGCCTGTGGTATGCGCCTTTCTATGGCTGGCTGCTGTTGATTTCTGTCTTGGTCCGACGGGCGCCATTTATTTGGGCCTTCCTGCCGCCATTTGTGATCGGCGTAGTGGAGCAGATGACGTTTAGGACCAACCATTTCTTCACCATGATGGTGTCCCGCCTGATGGGACCGGAAGTCGCCACTCCAATGGGCAGCAGCATGATGGACCAGATGGCAGCACTCACTCCAGCTCGATTTTTTGCCCTGCCAGGTCTGTGGATTGGCCTGGCCATTGCCGCGGCTTTGCTCGCGGCGGCAGTCCGGCTGCGCCGTTCTCGCGGCCCCATCTGATCCGCGCAAAATGCAAGTGCCTTGAAGGAGACTGACGAAGCATCCGCACAAAATACCTCGACGAGGTAGCCCGCGCATCGACGACCTTGATTCCGGCAAAGCCAAAAAAACGCCCCTTTGATGAAGTGCGGCGCCGGCGATGAATTGGAAGACGCGACTGTAACTACCCTACGCGCTCACCTTATTCGCCGCGATCCCGGCTTCAACGCCTTTTTGCATGGCCGCCACAAACACCGGTTCTTCTTTCAGCAGCGCCGCGGTGGCGGTGGCGAACTCGCTCTCCACATTGAGCAGTCCCTGTGCGGCAAGCTGCTGCGCCAGCTCCAGCATTTTCTCGCGGGAGAAATTCACATACTGGCAATCGTATGGATGCGCCACGCTCACCGGCGTGCCTTTGCCCGTTTTGGCGCTGAGCCAGAAGACGCGGCGCTTCAGCATTTCCAGCACGTCCGCTTCTGATTGCGCGGGGAATTGGATCTTCTTGGTCACAAAACTATAAAAACGGCTGGTCACGTGGACCGGCTGCAGCTTGCCTGACTTCACAAATGCAAGCTGGCCGTTATCAATCGTCTTGCGGATGGAGTTCACCACCAGCCCCTCGGCGTTTTCCGGATCAAGCGAACCCAAAGCGTCTTTCATGGTCTGGGTCATGCCCACGGCCACTTCCACATGCAGGCCATCCGCGCTGCCCAACAGCTCGACGCGACCGTGCAATATGTGCCAGTCTGCGCCGGAAGTCGAGGCGTGAAACGGCCATTTCAATTCAGAAACGTGTACCGGTACGCCTGACAAAGTAACGAAATTTAAAGGACGGTTCCCCATGCTTAAATCCATATCAACTTAAGTTCACCAACTACTTGATTTTAATACGCGAAAGCCCGTTCGGAACCTGATCGCCGCGTACTGCAAAAATTCGCCGCGCCCCATCGCCGGCCACCAAGTCGAATCATCGATCAATCAATTTCAAAATGCAAAAGCGAGGAAGGTTTCCTTTTTCTCCCTCGCTTTCATCATTTCGCACAAACGTCATGGTGCTTAGGCCGTCTTCATCATAAAGAATGTTTCCACGTCCGCGTCCACGGTGGGCAGGGCAGCGGCTTCATCCTTCAAGCCCTGGAACAGCACCGTGCTCAGGTAGCGTTCGCCAAAATCCGGCACCACTACAACAATCAGCTTGCCCGCATTCTCTTCACGGTTGGCAAGTTTCAGTGCCTGGGCCACCGCGGCCCCGCCGGATATGCCAATGAAAATGCCTTCCTCTTTTGCCATGCGCCGCGCCGTGTCCAGCGATTCATCCAGCGTTGCCGTCATGACTTCATTAATGAGATCAGTGCGCAGCACATCGGGAACAAATCCGCCGCCAATCCCCTGGATCTTATGTGGTCCCGGTTTTCCGCCGGAAAGCACCGGAGAATCCACCGGCTCAACCGCCACAATCTTGAAGTCGGCTTTCTTGGGCTTAATAAATTCGCCCACGCCGGTCAGCGTTCCGCCCGTGCCCACGCCCGACACAAAGATATCCACCTTGCCTTCAGTGTCGTTCCAGATTTCCGGCCCAGTCGTCTCGCGATGGATCTTTGGATTGGCCGGGTTGGCGAACTGCTGTAGTATCACTCCGTTCGGAGTGTCTTTAAGCAGTGCATTTGCCTTGGCGATTGCGCCCTTCATGCCCTTGGGTCCCGGCGTAAGAATCAGCTCCGCGCCCAGCGCCAGCAGGACCACACGGCGCTCCTGGCTCATGGTGTCCGGCATCACCAGGATAAGCCGGTAGCCTTTGGCCGCCGCGGCAAAAGCCAGGCCGATCCCCGTGTTGCCGCTGGTTGGCTCAATCAGCACGGTTTTGCCCGGCTGTATGCGGCCTGATTTTTCGGCCTCATCAATCATACTTACGCCAATTCGATCTTTTACGCTGTGGCAGGGGTTAAACCCTTCCAGTTTTACCACCACCGTGGCTTTGGCGCCCTGGGTAAGTTTATTGAGTTGGACCAGGGGCGTCCGCCCGATGGTCTGTGTAATGTTCTTATAAATATTCATCTCTCCACCTTTCGTTTTTGTGCGAAATCAGGCGTCCCGCGAGAGGTATATAAGATTAAATGACCCGCTCCGAGGAAGCAAAATACGGAGGCAAAATCTCTTCGTGATGTTTTTGCTTGCTGCCTGCGCCAGTTTTTCAGTGTCTGATTTTTGATCTCTTTTACTTTGCGACCTTCGCGACCTTTGCCGTGCAACTCCCACGCCCTTTGCTGCGATCACGGCATTGGCGTGCGATCTCGGCCGATTACGGCGATTTCCCCGGCGGGCTTCAGCGTCTTCCCGTCTTCTGCAAACGTGAGCAGCTCTTCGTAACCGCAGTCGGCACAGCCCTCACGCGTTTTCGTATATTGCGCCCGGCACCGCGGACAATACAGCACGCAGTTACCGTCCTGCTCCGGTGCAGCCAATAGCTGTTCTGCGGCCACGCCTTTCTTTCCCAGCATTTTTCCCAGGGCAAACTGGATCTGGTCTCCATACCAGCTTGCGCCTGTCCCGCTAAATCGATTTGCGCGGAGCTGCTCTCCGGCAAAGTCTTCAAATTCCTGCTTTGAACACACAGCGCCCGCCACAGCCGCCGGATGAAAGCCCGCCAGCAGCTCGCGGCCCAGCGCGTCTCCGGCGCGTATAGCGTAGATGGGTGATAGCGCCGAGCCGAATACAGCCTTGAACCGCCCATCGCCATCTTCAGGAAAAAAATCTTTGTGCAGCCGCCACAACTGCCACGAAATAAACGCCGAGACAGCAATTACCGCCGCCAGCATCGGCCACAGTGCTTTGCTGCCAAAGCGGAAGAACGCCAGCGGCACAATCACAAACAGCAGAAAAAACTGCAGGTTTACCGCAACGTCCAGCCATCTGTACTTCTTGCGAAACAAGTTCAGCCGTTCTTCCGCCGCTCCTGTATCCATGGCCTTGCGCAGCCACGATTCAATCAGCTTCTTGCGGTCTTTCACCTTGGCGCGTTTCAGCTTTTCCAGAAACTCCTGGTGCCACTTTAGCTGGTCCGCGCCGCCCTGCAATACCACCAAGCCATTACACAGCAACCTTGCTCCGGAACGCGTTACCGTAAGCTCTTGCCAGGGCAGGGACGCCGGCTCGCCCTCCGTTTGCGGCACGCGTACCAACTCAACTTCCGGTTGAATCTGCGGCCAATCCACCACCAGCAGCGGTTGCAGCGGCGGCAGCGGATTGGCCCAATACATCCGTACCTTAAGCGCCACCCAAAGATACCCGCGCCTCTTCTGTCCGCTTCGTCCTGAAGGTTCCAGGGTAAACACGTGTACCTGTGGCCTGGCCCAGCACAGGCATTGCAATAAATAGACAATCAGGACCGTGACAAGAAGTGTTGCCGGCGTCATTGCCCCTGTGACATCGCTTGCTTGTTCGGGTCTTCAATCTTTTCTTCCTTGCCAAAAATTGCCTGGAACGCCTTTTTGATCGCGGCGGCAGCCGCTATCAGGCCCACCATGATGAACTTCCACAGCTTCAACAGCAGGATTCCCAGCTTGGCGAACAGTCCGGTTTTGAGCGCCACGGCTGCGCCGCCGCCAACAATCAGGGCCGTTAAGCCGTATTCAGCTATTTTGTCGCCTTTGGCAAAGTCGCTGTACCGGTTGCCGCCTGTGTAGTGGAATCCGGCCATCAACCCATTGAACTTTTCCGGCAGGCCCGCATACTCCGCCGGCGACGCCACCAGGTCAACGTTCATGGTACCGTGCCGCCCCAGAATCCGCACCGAATGGTTCACCGCGGTATCGTCCACCGTGCTTTCGCTTTTCAGCAGGCTTGCCCACGTCAGGTTGTGCGTCTGCGGATCGTAAAATGGCTGCCGCTGCCATCCCTTTACATGGATCGGCGTCCAGCCCCGCTTCGCGCGCTCCGGATTCGCACTGTCAGTATTCTCCGTCAGGCTCTTCAGGATCGCGTCCGCATCCAGCTTGTCGCCTTCATCGTCTTTCACATATCCGGTCTCATCGAATTCAAAGATCATGAACCAGTCAGCGTCATTGGCCACAATCGCGCCCAATTCATGCCCGCTGGTCAGGTTGTGGGTCAACTGCAGCAGTTTTTGCGTGCCTACCTTGTCGGTAAAACGATAGCCTTCCGGGACCTTTATCTCGGCAATGTCTCCCATCTTTCCCGTTGTCGGTCCAACTTGCCAGTCGATCTTGATCTTGGGTTGCTCTGGTTTCGCATCGGTTTGCGCCGGCTCTTGCGCCCATCCGCTCCTGGCCGTGCTGGTGATAATGCTCAACCCCAGCAGCGCCGCCGCCGTCAGCACCAACCCTCTGCTCCGGCGCGAAGCCATAAAAAATTGGACTACTGTGCGTGTCTTGCTCTTCATTCAATCTACCTTTCCCTTCTAAGGGGGCTTAATTTTGGGGGAATTGATCAGCATTGTTAACCGGAACGCCTGCGATAGCAACACAATTTCATGAATATTCCATTTAGTTCGTCCAGAGGTTCATCGCCGATCGTTTTGACATGGGCTTCGACATAAGCTCGACGTGACCTCCACCTAAATTAACCTCGAAATGAGATCTGGAGCGCAGTCTCCCTCGCCTGCGGACCATAACTCACCATCAGATGATTCCTTCCTCGAATTACTTCGATAAGTGGATCACCTCAGTGGTGAGATCTTGGTCTTTTGATCACCCGATGTCCCGATCACGGCGATCAACCCATGTCGTGCCTTTGCCTTTCAATTACCAATTTTTGGCAATTCTGGCATTTTGGCAATCGCTCTGTGCCCCTACCCCCCTCTCACGATCCCCATTTTTAAAAGACTTACACGATTCCTCCCCATTGATCCCCAGCCGCCAAGGTTGCAAACACAAGACTTATCTAAAACATCGCCAGTTGGTCCCCATTGCGTAATTTGTAACCCCACTGCCGGACAACTGCCTGCCCTCAGTTGACCCCGTGATGAATGACCATGAACTGACCATGAACAG
>DATBCN010000275.1:0-1979 GCA_036270475.1 Candidatus Angelobacter sp.
TGCCTGCCTGCGGCGCAGCCTTGCCTGCGGCCGTTGGCGCGGGCTTCGCGCCAGCGGGAGCCGCTGGTTTGGCTTGCGCGCGCAACCCAGGCGCGGCTGCTGCGAGCAAAATCCCTAGTACGAGAGTTATTGCTGAACGCATAGATCGCCCATTCCCGCTCACTATTTCCCCGCCGGCTTGGCAGGCGTCTTTGCTCCAGTTGCGGAGCTCGGCGCCACGTCAGCCGGCTTGGTAAAGAAAGTCGTTGCCGTAAAGACCGCGGAGACAGTGGTTCCTGGCCTTACGGTGTACTTCGTGCCTTTGGACTTGTCGGGATCATCAAACTCCAGGTCACCGACGTTGATGATGCGTGACAACCTTCCCAACCGGCCGAAAAAGTCCATCAGGTTGAAGTACGGCCCGTCCGCTTGCACTTCGAACGGCATTTCATAATGAAACTCGCGCGGCACGATGGCTTGCGATGTCAGCCGTCGAATCGACACATTTGAAGAACTCGCCGCTCCCTGAATCAGGCGAATGAACTCGTCCGTCTCTTTTTCTTCAGGAACGATGGTCTTCAGCGTGTCCAGTTGCTTGGACAACGCTTCCATCTGCTGCTTCAGTTCGCCATAGCGCTGCCGGTAAACCTCCAGCTGCTGGACTTCGGTATTTAGCGTGGAGCGCTGCAACACGGCCTTGTCGAACGCGTCGCGTTCCTGCGCCACCGGCGATAGCGGAATGTACACGCCCATGAGCACGATGATGAATGCAATGGCTACCCCCAACAGGCCTTGCACGAATACCGACATGTCTCGGAACGGATTGGCCATGGTGGTCCCTTAACCTTTCTTGCCCAGAGCCGTAGCGGGTGCCGTTTTCGCCGGTGTATTGGCAGGCCTCGCCTGCGACGGCGCTGTGACACCCACCTGTGGCGGCGTAATCTCAGCAGACAACTGGAAATTAAAAGTCTGCACGGCCGTGCTCTTCTCGTCCTGCTTGGTTTCCTTGATTTCCACCTTCTGGAAATAACCGGACCGCTTCAGAGCCGTGATGAAATTCGCCACCGCATTGACGGAAGCCGAAGAACCCTCGATCGAAAGAGTGGTGCCCTTGCGGGTCATGGTGGTCAGCCAGAGGTTTTCTGTCCGCGAAACCGTATTTGCAACCATATCCAGCAAGTCCTGCCCGCCGGTGCGGTCACGTTGAAGCTGCTCGATCGTGGAAACCCTTTGCTGAAGAACCTGTTTCTGTTTATCAAATGCCTCGACCTGTTGCTTGATGTTCTCGAGGTCCGTCTTCTGGGCCTGCAAAACCTTGATCTTGTTGTTCTCCGCCGTCAGTTGTTGCTGCCATGAGTAGTACAGAAAGCCGAGAACCAGCAAGCCCAGCACGAAGCCAGCTCCGATAAAGAGCACGGGAAGCGCTGCGCCCGTATCCACAGGGCGGCGCGACGCCTTGGGCTTAATTTGTCCGAGAAGGTTTATGCGAATCATGGTTAGTCAAAGCTCCTCAGTGCCAAACCCACGGCAATGGCCAGCCGCGGCGACATCTCGCGGATCTGATCATCGCTGTGCCGGCTGGGATTGATGAGCACTTTCCGGAACGGGTTCAATTCTTCCACCGGCATGGCAAACTCTTCACGCAGCAGGTCCACCAGGCCGGGGACGCGCGCCGTGCCGCCCGCCACCACGATCCGCTGGATGCTTTCACCGCTGGCCGTGGCTCGGAAGAAGTCAAAGGTTTTCTGTATTTCCAGAGTCAGGATGTCGGAAACGCTGCGCAGTATCTGTTGCTTTTGTTCGTCGGTCACGCTGGGCAGCGAGTCGCCCCTTTTCAGGCGTTCCGCGTCTTCAAAGCTTAGGTCCAATTCCTTCTGCAGCGCGTCGGTGTACTGGTTGCCGCCCACGCTGACGTCGCGGGTAAACAGCGGAATGCCGCCGCGCACGATATTGATGTTCATGACGCTGGCACCCACATTCAGCAACGCCACGGTCTGTCC
>DATBCN010000276.1:0-1987 GCA_036270475.1 Candidatus Angelobacter sp.
GAGCTGCTGCCGCTGAGCCATGTCTTTGGACAGTTCATGGGGATGTTTATCCCTACGCTGCTAGGCGGCACGGTGCATTTCCAGGAAAGCTTCAAACCGACCGACATCGTCGCCAACATCAAGCGGGAGCGGATTTCAGTGCTGGTGGCGGTGCCGCGCGTGGTGGAGTCATTGAAGAACAAACTGCGCGACGATCTGGACGCGTACATAGAAGCGAACTGGGAGAGCGCGGAGAAGGAACATTTTCTTAAGCGCTGGTGGCGTTTTCGCAGGATTCGCCGTCGCTTTGGCTGGAAGTTCTGGGCCATCATCTCCGGCGGCGCGGCGCTTGACCAGAATACTGAAGAGTTCTGGCGTCGCCTGGGCTACGTGGTGGTGCAAGGATACGGGCTTACAGAGACAAGTTCGCTCATCAGCTTGAATCATCCGTTCAAGGTGGGACGGCGGTCGATCGGCAAGGTACTGCCCGGACGCGAGATGAAGCTTGATCCTGAAACCGGCGAAATCCTGGTGCGCGGTGAGAATGTAGCGCGCCAGTATTGGCAGGGCAACGGGCTGAAGCCGGTGACCGGCGAAGAAGGCTGGTTCCGCACCGGTGATCTGGGCGCCATGGATGAAGAGGGCAATCTTTACTTCAAGGGCCGCACCAAGAATGTGATTGTTACACCGGCGGGGTTAAAGGTCTATCCGGAGGACCTGGAGTTGGCCCTGCGCAAACAGCCACAGGTACGCGACTGCGTTGTAGTGGGTGTGGCCAAAGGCGGCAACGCGGAAGCGTGCGCGGTTCTGCTAATGAATAATGGCGATTCCGGCAGCGCGGCGGTGACTAGCGCAAACCAGACGCTGGCCGACTTCCAAAAAATACGCCGCTGGTTTGTGTGGCCGGATGACGACTTTCCCCGCACATCCACGCAGAAGCCCAAACTTGAGCTGATTCGCCGCGCGGCGGAAGCGCAGGTGGGCGGCGATCCCACCCTTTCGCAAAGAACGCGAAGGGACGGGGCACCCGCGCGCTCAGGAGCACTGGAAGAACTGGTGGAAACCATTGCCGGCCGGCCTGTGAATTTGAAATCTGATACCCACCTGGAAAACGATTTAAGCCTGAGTTCGCTGGACCGCGTGGAGCTGATGGCGGCCATAGAAAACCGCTATCAGGTTGATCTGGGCGACCGCGAATTTGCCAATGTGAATACCGTGGCTGACCTGGAAGATTTATTGAAGAAATCGGCGCCGGAAGTAAAGAAAGCAGACTACCCTTACTCGCGCTGGGCGCAGAACCCGCTTGTCCGCTGGATTCGTGTGCTGGTCTATCACGGCGTCACGCTGCCTTACATCATGGTGATGGCGCGGCCCAAAATCATAGGCCGGGAACGGCTGAAAGATTTTCGCGGGCCGGCATTAATCATCTCCAACCACATTGCCCAGATCGATATCGGGTTCCTGATGGCTGCGCTGCCCATGCATCTGCGCAACCGGCTGGGGGTGGCCATGCAGGGCGAGCAACTGAGGAGCATGCGTCATCCGCCTAAGGAATGGTTCTTTGTAAAGCGCTGGTGGCAGCAGTTGCAGTATGCGTTGACAGCCGCATTTTTCAACGTATTCTCACTACCGCAACGGGCCAAATATCGTGAGAGCTTCCGCTTTGCCGGCGAACTGGCTGACCATGGCTACAGCGTGGTGATCTTCCCCGAAGGCCGGCGCACGGATACGGGAGAGATGGCCCCATTCCGTAGCGGTATTGGACTGCTGGCCACGCAGCTAAACCTGCCGATTATTCCCATGCGGATTGATGGGTTGTTCCCTTTCAAGATCGCGAAAAAGCACTATGCGCCTCCGCATGCAGTGCAGGTAAGGATTGGCGATCCGGTACGATTTGAGCCGACGGCTGACCCGGAGGAGATTGCGAAAGAGTTACAAAAGATCGTGGCGGGGCTGTGACCAGATTGCCAGAAATGCCAAAATTGCCGAAATCGGCGAGATTGAAAAC
>DATBCN010000277.1:0-1648 GCA_036270475.1 Candidatus Angelobacter sp.
TGGCTCCCAGAAAATCTTTGGTCCTCGGAGACCTTTGGTGCCTCAAATCAATCCGTCGCCGAGCCAGTTGCAAGAATAGGCGCGGGGGCCCTGCCAAACATGATGCCGGTTTCAACTTCGAATCGCTGCCCGTTACGTTCGTAGGGCCGGAACTTCCATTGCTTCAAGGCGTCGCCAATCACTTTTTGCTGCTCAGGGAATGCGCTCAAAAAGTGGATGTGTTTTACCTTGCCGCCCTTATCGATGATAATGCGCACGGGGATTGCGTTATAGCGCTGCTGCGTAAGCACGGGATCAACCTGCTCCAGCACGTTTTCGCCGGTTGCGTAATTCTTGATGCAAACAGGAATGTTGCCCGCGCCGGCCTCCGCCGGAAATTTCATTTTGGCGTTCATGTCCCGGACCAGTTCCTCCACTGCCTTTGGATCATGGTTCATCAGGACAATCTCCACCACGTGACAGCGAATCTGGGTAGCCAGCACATACCAGTGCAGCTCGGCTTCCGGAGACCAATAGGCAAAGAAGGTGAAGGGCTGGCCGCCAATCGTGGTCTGCGTTGGCTTGAGCTCCACCTGGTAGTAATCTGGTAAATGGCTCTTGGAGTAATTCACAAATTGCCGCGCACTGGCGGCTGGCACCGGAGTAAAAAACATGTCCTGAGCGGAAATCATGATACTCCCACCGGAACCGCCCCTGGCGTTGTCGCTCTCGCCCATCTGGAAGCTGCCATTCCGGCCCAGTTGCGCCAGCACGTAGCTGCCGCTATCTGACGGAGGCGGCGGCGTGAACTTCTGCATCCAACCCTGCGGCACTGGATAGGTGATGCCAAAATATTGGTCGGTGAAAACATTGCTGGTGAGAACGCCGCCTTCCGGCAACGGAGTTGTGGAATCGCTGGCGCCGGACCATGCGCCCTTCACAAGAATGGTGTCCTTGGGCACGATTGCCGAAGGCGCGGGATGGGTGTTGCTGGAAAAGTCGCCGCCATTTATTGATGAACCAGGCTGGGCCGCAGCATTTTGAGCTGGTGCATTCTGGGGCGGGGCATTTTGGGCAGGAGTATTCTGGATTGGCGCACTCTGGATGCTTTGACCCGACGCCGCGAGCACCGCCGACAGGCAAATAGCGATCAGGAAACCCGAACGTCTGTACTGCATACTTCCCTTCCTCTTCAAATAAGGTTCTGGCTCAATATGATTCATACAAAAACCTGTCTTACAAAAACCCGGGCGAGACCAATTTGGCCGGTCCCGCCCGTAGAGGTTGCTAACCGTTGCCCATTACAGTGAGCGCAGGAAATTGATCAGGTTCTGCTGATCGGCAAAGCTCAGGGCGGCGGCGGCGTTCAGTGAAGCATTCGCTTCCGAGCCGTTGCTGCCATGCGCATTGATGGCTGTGATCAGATTGCTGGTGCGGCCATCGTGCAGGAAGAAAATACGCTGTCCTACTCCCCACAACGGCGCCGAGCGGAATTGATCTCCGCCTGCTCCGCCCTGGGAAACGTTGTCCGCCAAGCCTACGCCCATGTGGTGGAACTCAAGATCGGAGAATAGGTTGGCAGTGGCGTTGCCCAACCCCGCCGTCAGGCGCGAGGGCTGAGTGGTGAACGATGGCGTATGGCAGAGGGCGCAGCCTACGGCGCTGAAAA
>DATBCN010000278.1:0-10393 GCA_036270475.1 Candidatus Angelobacter sp.
GAAAACATTGGCACCGGCCAGGCATTGAGCAGAAGCTCGGACCTGACCAAGGGGTCCGTGGGCCGCGTCATCGTGGTCTATTTCCTCGCCAGTTTTTTTGTGATTTGTTTGACCTCTGCTTTGGGCCTGGGCATTGCAACCCTGGCTTCCACCGGCGTCGGCATTGGGACGCGGCAGGTGTTGCAGGAAGTAATCGGCACGCTCAGCCGTATATTGCTTGGCCCCATTACCGCCATCGCGCTCACGCTGGTTTATTACGATCAGCGGGTGCGCAAAGAGGCCTTTGATATTGAACACATGATGGGCTTGATGGGCGCCTCCGGAAACACGGCTCCGGGGGCCGCAGGCTTCTGAAGAAATGCTGGCCTCGCAAACAGCGGGCCGTGCTTCTGCCGCAAATAATAAAAAACCGCGGAGTACGCGGAGATGTTGAGCGAGCATTTAACTCTCTCGCTTTTTCTCTGCGCCCTCTGCGGTTCAATCTCTTGATCACTTACTTACTAAATGGTGAACGCTGGCTGCTACTTACTTTTGTGTCTGCTGCGCCAGCTTCACCTTGGTGTTTTCCAGCTTTTTCGTGACGCGGGCCACATCCTGCTGGTCAACGTCGGCGGGGGCGGATTTGCTCCATTCATCCAGCGCATGCTCCCAGTGCGCTGCCGCAAGCTTGAACCGGCTGGTGCGGGCATAGAGTTCCCCCAGGTGGTCCTGCACGGTGGCATCGTTCGGACTCTTATCAGCCGCGCGGCGCAGATTTTCTTCCGCCTGGTCATAGTTGCCCAGCTTAAAGTAGACCCAGCCCAGTGAATCCAGATATGCCCCGTTCTGCGGATCAAAGTCCAGCGCCTTCTTTACCAGCGTAAGGGCTTCTTCCAGATGGCTGTTGTGGTCAGCCAGCATGTAGCCAAGATAATTCAGCGCCATGCTGTTGCTGGGGTTCTGTTGCAGCACCTGCCGGAAGGCCTGCTCCGCCTGCTCAATTTTCTTCTGCCGCTCAAAAATCGAGCCTTGCAGAAAGCGGATATATTCCTTCTCTTCCGGACGCACGGCATATTTTTCCGCCTGGGCAATTGCGTCCTCTGATTCCTTCCAGCGCTTCAGCCGCATGTAAATCTGTGACAGCATGATGTACGTGTCGCGGTCTTCAGGCCCGCCTTTCAATACTGCTTTGGCGATCTGCACGCTCTCTTCCGGCTTGCCGGTGTCCGCGAGTTGCTGCGCCAGCGTGAGTTTGAGGCCTTTATCATTGGGCAGTTTCTTTACCGCTTCATGCGCCGTGCGCGTCGCGTCACTCCACTGCTTCTGGTCACGGTACGCGTCAATCACGTCCTGATAACCGCGCGCCGCCTCATCGCCTCCCAGGTCTACGATCTTACGGAACGTCTCCATGGCCAGCAGGGGACGTCCGGCTTCTCGATAAATATTTCCCAGCCGTTCCAGGAATAGCGCCCGGTTGCCCTTGTCGCCTGCGCGCGCATCCGCCGGCAGCGGACGGGCGACCATCTTCTGCAGCACCGTGGCAGCCTCTTCATATTTGCCTTGTGCTTCCAGTACCAGCGCCTCGTTATAAGGGATCTCCAGTGAGTCCTGCACCAGGGCCCCGGCTTTCTTCAGGTTCTCCATGGCCAGGTCAAACTTGCCCTGGCGCCGGTAAATCTCAGCCACGCGCAGCGCTGCCGTGGCGTCCTGCGGATCAGCATCCTGTATGGTCCTGTACTCGTCCAGCGCGGCGTCAATCTGGTTGTCATTGGAAAGGTTCTGGGCCAGCCCGCGCATGGCGTCCAGATTTTCTTTGTCCATGGCCAGCGCCTGCCGGAAAGCCGCAATCGCCTTCTTGTAATCTTTCTGCTGCTCGTAAGTCCCGCCCATGGCGATATAGAGCTTGGCGGAACGCCGCCCTTCCGGCACGGAGTTCAGCAGATCATTCGCTTTCTTGTTGTCGCCTTCTTCGTTGTAGAGATAAGCCAGGTTGGTAATGGCCTCTTCAGAATTGGCGTCCAGGCTGATGGCGGTCTTAAATTCTGTCTCCGCCTTAGTCAGGTCCTTGTTCAAAAAGTACAAACGGCCCAGCAGCAGATGATTGTCCGCGCTCTTGGGCTCGATTCTGGTCATGGCCTCATATTGCTCAATGGCCAGGCCCAGCACTTCACGGGACTGCGTTCCCGGCTGCAGGTCGCCCAGCGACCGCAGATAAATTCTTCCCAGCAACTTGTGCGCTTCCAGGTTGTCCGGATCGCGCTTGACGATCTCCTGGGCCTCCAGAATCGCGTCCCGGATGCGCCCGGTTTTGGCGTAAAGCTCCGCCAGTGCCGCATTCAGATACTCTGAAGATGGATCATTCTCAATGGCCTGCCGGTATTCTTCAATCGCTTTGGTCGCATATTCTGAGCGGCCATACATCGCCATCATTTCTTCGTACATGTGCGCCAGGCCAAAGTGATAATAAGCGGCAGCTTGATCGGGCTTTTTGTCCGTCTTGGGGACGTTGGGCTTTGCGTCCTTGGGGGCGGCTGCGGCAGGGCCTTTCTGCTGCGGCGTGGCGGCGTCTTTTTGCCCGGAAGCGGCAGGCGGTTTGGGTTTTGCGCCCTGCTGGGCAAACACCGTTGCCGCCGTAAGCAGGAAGAAAGCTGACAAAGACAAAAGAATGCGGATTTTATTCAAAGTCATAGAACGGACCGAGATTTACCTTTTCATTGGATGCACGGGTGCTGTTTCCGGTAGCGGCTATTCTCCACATCTAATTCTAGACCTTAGTCCCTGACTTTTTGCAGCACATTACAATTCTTGACTAGTGACGGAAGTGACGCACACCCGTAAGCACCATTGCTAATCCTAAGCGGTTCGCCGTATCAATCACTTCCTGGTCGCGCATGGACCCGCCCGGCTGGATGATGGCCGTTGCACCGGTCTTGGCGATTTCCTCCACTCCGTCCGGAAACGGGAAAAAAGCATCAGAAGCGGCCACCGTGCCCTGCAAGGGTAAGATCGCTTTCATGGCCCCGATCTTGCAGGAATCCACGCGGTACATTTGTCCCGCGCCCACACCCACCGTCTGTCCCTCCCGGGCATAAACAATGGCATTTGATTTCACATGTTTGCAGACCTTCCAGGCAAACAGCAGGGCCCGCATCTCTTCCGCGGTCGGAGGACGTGTGCTGGCCACCTTCAGGTCCGCTTCGGTTAAAGGACGCACATCAGCATCCTGCACCAGCATCCCTCCGGAAACCTGCTTCATGGCAGTTTTTTGCGTACCGGCTTTAACTTCAACCAGCCGGAGGTTCTTTTTAGCGGCAAACTTTTCTTTTGCTTCCGGTGAATAGCCCGGAGCGGCAATTGCCTCCACAAACAGTTTGGCAATTTCTTCCGCCGCCGCCCCGTCAATCACCCGGTTCACGCCGATCACGCCGCCAAACGCTGAAACCGGATCAGTCTCCTTGGCGCGCAGATAGGCTTCCAGCAGGGTCTTTCCCGTGGCCGCGCCAGAAGGATTGGTGTGCTTGATGATGGCGCACGCTGTCTCATCGAAATCCTGCGCCAGGTCCCACGCCGCCTGCAAGTCGACGATGTTGTTAAAAGAAAGTTCCTTGCCTTGCAGTTGTTTGCCATTGGCTACGCCCGCGCCTGAGCCGTCCGAGTACATGGCGGCCCGCTGGTGCGGGTTCTCTCCATAACGCAGGTCCATCACTTTGTTTAAGGAAAAACGCAGCACGGATGGGAAGTCATTCGCGGCCTGCGGAAGTCCGAAACTGTTCTCGTGGAATGACGTTGCCGCCAGAGTGTCGGCTATCGCCCTGTCATAAGCGGCTGTCGTGGCAAAGGCTTTTTGCGCCAGCCGCCAGCGCGTGGCCAGTCCCAACTCTCCGCCGGATGCCGCCATCTCCCGCGCAACGGCCGCATAGTCATCGGGCGATGTAACGATAGCGACATCGCGAAAATTCTTGGCCGACGAACGCACCATTGAAGGTCCGCCAATATCGATGTTCTCGATTACCTCGTCAAAATGCACGCCCGGCTTTGACGCGGTCTTCTCAAACGCATAGAGATTCACCACCACCATGTCGATCGGCTGGATGCCATGCTCCTTGGCCGATGCAACATGGCCCGCGTTGCCGCGAATGTGCAGAATTCCGCCATGGACCTTGGGATGGAGCGTCTTTACGCGGCCATCCATCATTTCCGGGAAGCCGGTCAGTTCGGAGATGTCTTTCACCGTGATGCCGGACTCGCGCAGCAGCTTTGCCGTGCCGCCGGTGGACACCAATTCCACTTTCAACGCCGCCAGTTGGCGGGCAAACTCGACCAGGCCAGTCTTATCGGTAACGCTAAGGATCGCGCGCTGAATTTTGGGCACTATGTTGTTCCTCGGAAGGCGGAAGGGATTAAGGAATAAGGTAGCAGTGTGAGGTAAATGCGCGCAACCGGCGAACGCGGATGCAGCATGAATCCATTCAGTGGATGGGCCAGAAGGGCCGCGTTTCACTTGCGGTTTGCCATCTCTTCCGCCGTCGATGCAGACGGGATACTCTTGTTCAGAAAAGACCTTGCGCTGGGCAAAGGCGCCAACCGTCCTCGCGCAAGGCCCTTGGTGCTCTGCCTAGCCCCCTGTGTACGGCTGGTAGGAGTCCACCATCATCATGTCGCCTTTCATCTTCCCTTTCATTTTCAATTTCTTGCCTGACATGCCTTTCAGCTTTTTAGGATTAGCGATTTTTGTGGCTTTCCCCTGGTCGTCGATAAAGACCATATCGCTGCTTTTCCCGCCCTTTGTTTCGTCACACGTTGCCTTGCCATCAGTTGTAACCACGTTGCCGGCATTGCAGACAACGCCGGTCATCTCCATTGCTTTAGTGTTGTCCTGGCCTTGCGCAACAAACACAAAACTAAGCGCAAATGCCGCTAGTGCAACTATCCTTCTCATTCTTGCGTCCTCCTTATTAAGCGCCCATGCACAATACATTTCAGCTGAGTTACGCACCGAACAAAGGGTGCTTTGGCATTTTAACGCGATCTGGGGGGATTCCAGGGCAATGCGGCGGATTTAGTATCGCTGACCGAGATTTTCACAATCGGCAGCGGCGGGAACAGCAACGTTAGTATCTTGCTGCACAAGTCCGGGGTGGCGCAAGGACCGCAATTTCTATTTTGGCTTGGCCTTTAATTTCGCCTGCCCATTCTGTAGTTCCACCGTGTACTCCACTGCCTTGCAGCCATATTCTTTTTGCAGTTGCGTGGTCTTCTGCTTCACGAATTTCCTGAACGAATCCAGGTTCGCGACGCTGTTTTCGCCGGCCTTTTTGCGCGCCTCGGTAAGCGCCTGGAACAGCGACTCCACCTGCTGCTGGTCGGCATTGACATCAGAAAACGATGCCGTGAATGGCCGGTCTTCCGTGACCGTGTGGTGCTTCAGCGCTTTCTGCGCTTCATGCTCCTCGTCCGTCCGCAGCCCCTGGATGCCCAGGACCGCGTCCTGTGGCCGGCGGTATCCTTCTTCCTTGATGATGAGTTTCTGCTGCCACAGGGCATTGTAAAGTGCATAGCGCTGCTGGATGGTGGTGTAACGGAAACGCTGGGCATAATTCATGCGGTGGCCGTCAGAATACTTCTTCAGCAGGTTCTTTACTTTCCATTCGATGTCGGTCGGCGGTTTCTTGGAGCCTCCGCCAAAATACATGTCATACTCCACCTTCAGCCGCCGAAGCTGGTCTTCCAGGACGTTTAGTTCATCGTCAATCGCCAAAAGCGCGGCTCCATTTCCCGGGAAGGGTCGCTCGACCAAGTATTCAGGCGGACTATACCATAGACGCCCCTACCCTCCTACGTGCTCAAGGTACAGGGACTCCACTCCCGCCGTTGCAACAACTTGAATGCTCACTGCATGTTGGCCCCTGGGCCTCACCGGCCTGATTTGGTCCGTAAAAAGCTCTTGCCTGCCGGTTCGTCGTATTTTCCCGGCCCCTGGCAGCCAACCAGAAAGTCACCCGTTTCATCCGCTCATGGATTGCATCTAAGGATTAAGTATGGTCCCAAAAGGTCTTTCTACAAATCGCACTCGTATCGTCATTGCCGACGATCACACGGTCCTGCGTGAATCGCTGGCAGCTTTACTTTCCACCCAGCCGGATTTCATTGTTGAGGGCCGCGCTTCCAATGGACAGGAGGCCCTGGCCATTGTGCATGAGCATCCGCCGGATGTGTTGCTGCTGGATCTATTCATGCCCGAAGGCGACGGATTTGAAGTTCTCCGCACCCTGGACCGCGCCGGCAGCCGCGTGGCCGCCGTTGTTCTTACCGGCTCTGACAATGAACTTGACTACGCACAAGTCGTCAAACTGGGCGCTCGCGGCCTGGTGTTGAAGAGCGATGGCCCGGAAAAACTTTTTGCCGCCATCCGCACCGTGGCCAATGGCGAGCTCGCGTTCTCTGACGAATTGGCCCAGCAGGTGCTCTCCACCATGACGGCGGAGTCAAAGAATTCCGCCAATACCATGGGGCGCCTTTCCACCCGCGAACGCCAGATCGCCTACCACGTGGCCCGGGGCATGAAAAACAAAGACATTGGAGTGGCCCTGACCATCAGTGAAAACACCGTGAAGCGCCATCTGCAAAGCATATTTACCAAGACCGGCGCGCGCGACCGCCTGGAACTGGCTGTGCTTGCGCTGAGTGAGGCGAGCAAGGCGGCGTAAGCTTTTTTTAAAATCCCGAATCCCGCGCCTGATTGGCATTTGAGTTTGAAAGACAATTCGATGCGCGGGTGAGGGAACCCTATTGCGATGGTACTGATGAGGGGAAATTTTTTTAAAAGGCAGGAGTCCCTCGCTTGGCTCGGGATTTCAGAAACTACTTTCCCGCCCCGGCAGCCATCTTTTTCACCATGGCCAATACTAGCTTGCGGTCGCTGTCATTCAGGCTGATGGAGTAACGGCGGATCTGGGAGAGAAAGCGCACCTCATCTTCAGTGAGTGGCGGAAGGTTTTTGGTGCTGCCGTTGGAAAAATGGTCGGCAAAAAACTGCCCCAGCGGCAATTCCATGGCGCCGGCGATTTTTGAAAGCGTATCGAGTGACGGAATGGTATGCCCGTTTTCCACGCGGGAAAGGTAGCAGCGCAACAGCCCGGTCCGTTTCTCAATGTCACCTTGCGACATGCCTTTTTGCAGGCGGTATGTCCTGATGGTTTCGCCGATATTCATGTTGGAGCCAGCTTCTGACATAGGTTCCCAGGGTTGCTTGGATAGTAATCAGAGCAGCAATTTTCTGCAAGAACATTTTTTGCCGCAAAAAATCGTTCGCATTGCGATTTCAGTTGATTTTCCGCGGATTCTGCGCCGGCCAGCCCTCATCGGACCGTTCTCTACAAAGAACCATATATTTACCAATTAGATATATGCTTGCTACGGAATAACAGCTTCTTTGTTTACGCTTTCTACAACTACCCCGAGACTTGCGCCTCCAAGGGCGCTCGCAACGCCAGCTCCAGAAACATCATCAGGCCAGCCGGAGTGTCATAATACGGCGCGCTGTCCTTGAATCCCAGTTCGCGGTACATGGCAATGGCCCGGTCCATTTTGCCGGGGACCGTGTCCAGTCTCATTCGGGAATATCCCATCTCTGACGCCTCGGCGATGGTCCGCTTCGCCAGCTCGCGCCCAATGCCATGAGCGCGAAACTCCGGGCGCACGTAAAGCCGCTTCATCTCGCAAACTCCCGGATCGTTTAGCGGGCGCAGCGCAATCACCCCGGCGGGCCGCCCGTCCCACAGGGCAAGAAGGAGCCGTCCTGCAGGCGGTGCGTATTTCCCCGGCAGTGTCCGCATCTCCTCTTCAAATCCCTGAAAGCAAAGATTGAACTCCAGCCACGTTGCGTATTCGACAATCATTTCCCGTGCTGTCTGGATGTGTTCGGCAGTTTCTGCGCGCAGAATCGTCAACATCGGTATCTCATCCTGTAGCTTGCGTCACGGCCTTATGGTTTTCCATTCTGCCAATCAGCCGGTCATGCCAGCGCGAAAAGAACAGCAACGCGGTCAATGCGCCCGCCACCGCTGTCGCCATGTCTTCCTGTGTGTCCCACGGATCGCCTTGCGTTTCCCAGGAAGGCGTCAGCGGCAGAACCGCTGGCCACGGCAACGCGCCATTCAAGCAGCTCATACGCGGCGCTCACCGCCAGGCAGATACTCAATACGATGAAAAACAGCCAGCCGCGTCGCAAAACAATTTTCCGCCGCAGCAGCACCTCCCGCGCCGCCAGCGCGGGCACAAAGCCCTGGGCAAAATGGCCCACGCGATCATAGTCATTGCGCGCCAGATGAAAGTGTCGCGGACCCAATTAAAGAGCGGGAATTCAGCGTAGGTATAATGTCCGCCGACAAAAAGAATACAGGCATGAAGCAGAATCAGAACATAACCCAGCGTGGTGAATTGAAACCGCCGATAGGTAAATGCCAGAGCAGCCAGCGCGAGCAATGCCGGAAAGACTTCCAGCGCCCAGGTGAAATAATCGTGGGGACGAACGGCGGACCACGCCAGGACAACCGCGAATCCGCAGAGCAGGAATAACAGAGTATGCTTCTGTTCCGGCAGCATCAGTTAAACTCCGGCATGATTTCTCGCCATTTTGAATTTTCCAGACTTTGTTTGCATTTTAATTCTCCCGCGGAAAAATCCTCCCTGCAGCAACGAAGCCTCGCCGCAGCGAGGCTTCGTTAACAAAACAGCGCGATCAACTAGTCGTGGTCGTCACGCCGATCGTCCTTGTCGCCATCGCCAACATGGACTACTCCACGGATCTCGCCGCCGGGAGACCGCGAGGAATGGACATTGGCGTAAGACGCTCCTTCACGTATTGCCTGAATGACCTTATCGAAGTCCGTACCTGGGGTGATGCCTTGGCCATTCGGACCAACCACATTGGCTGCTGTGATTGTGCCGCTCACTGTGCCGGAAGTCGTATCCGGACAGGTGGGTACTCCAGCATCGCTGGCAGGAGCTGGGGCCGCTGTGGTCTGGCACAGCCACACCATAATGCCTCCGGTCTCTTTAGAAAGCCCAAAATGGATGTGCGATTGAGTTACTTGAGCGTTCAGATTGTTGTAGGTGAGTGTGTAACTGAGCGTAGTTCCATCGCTGCTGAGAGTGACATGCAAGGATCCCGTAGCCTGCGTCGCAACCGGCCCCGGAGTTTCGTTTATTCCCCGGAGGGTAGCGTGGAAAGTGTTGCGGTCATCATTATCGGCCGACGCCGTACTCATGGCGCACAGCCCAAAAACACATAGAACCGCTAGCAGCAGTTTTTTCATGCAGTTTTCTCCTAGAGTCGAGCTTTTTTGGAATTTGTTTTGGCTGAACCCAAAGACCTGGTCACAAATGGGTTTGCGCCATCAATGAGCGACTATAGTCAGTGCAAGTCTTGTTCCAATACGGGCGAAATCCATGCCACCCGCTAGAAGCTGATCTTCCTGAAAAAAGCCTTCTTGTTGACAAGAAAAAGCTTAGACGCATAAAAAAAGTAACCTATTTTTAACAAAAGAATACATCTCAAAAACTTTCATCATTCAAAAAATCCACATTTTCATTGAAAAATATAAAAATATGGAGGTATGGGCCTCATCCCATCAGCATTCCGCCATTCACTTTGAGCACATGCCCGGTGATGTAGGCTGCCTCTTCTGAGGCCAGAAATTTCACGGCGTGGGCTACTTCCATATCTGTTCCCGCGCGGCCCAGCGGAATGGCGTCATTGACCTTGGCTTTTAACTCCGCCGAGAGACCTTCCGTCATGGCTGTATCAATGTATCCCGGAGCCACGGCGTTCACGGTAATGCTCCGCGAGGCCACCTCGCGCGCCATCGCCATGGTAAAGCCGATCAATCCAGCCTTTGACGCCGAGTAGTTCGCCTGCCCGCCCTGGCCCATCTGCCCAAAGACGCTGGTGATATTGATGATCCTGCCCCAGCGCGGCCTCAGCATGGAACCAACCACGGCTTGTGTGGTATAGAACGCGCCGCTCAGGTTGGTCTGGATCACCGTGTCCCATTCTTCTTTTTTCATCCGCATCAGAAGTGTGTCACGGGTAACGCCGGCGTTATTGACCAGGATTTCTATCTTGCCAAAGCGCTCCAGCACGGCTTTCACGGCGTTTTTCACCTCGTCTTCCTTGCTCACGTCCATGGGAAACGCGGCCGCCTGCCCGCCTTGGCTCTCAATCTCTTTGGCAACCGCGGCCAGCTTCTCTGCATTGCGTGCGGCCAGGGCAATCAGTGCGCCGCCTTCCGCCAATGCCAGCGCGCATGCGCGGCCAATTCCCTGCGATGCTCCTGTAATCAGCGCAACACGCCCTGTAACTCCCGGCATTTAAGTTTGCTCCTTGGAAAAGTTAACTGCGAATTATACCCAA
>DATBCN010000279.1:0-4227 GCA_036270475.1 Candidatus Angelobacter sp.
GTTGCGCAATTCGCGCACGTTGCCCGGCCAGGAGTAGCGCGCCAGCGTGTCAATCGCGTCATCGGCAACCTCGCGTGAGCGCCGGCTGTACGCGGCGGAAAATTCCTTCAAAAAATGCCGCGAGAGCAGCGGAATGTCTTCTTTGCGTTCGCGCAGCGGCGGCACATAAAACGGGATCACATTCAACCGGTAGAAAAGGTCCTCGCGAAAATTGCCTTTGGATATCTCTTCTTCCAGGTCTTTGTTCGTCGCCGCGATCACGCGCACGTCCACCTTCACCGGATCATCGTCGCCCACCGGTGTAAATTTCTGTTCGTCGAGCGTGCGCAGCACCTTGGATTGCGTTTTCAGGCTCATGTCGCCCACTTCATCCAGAAACAGCGTGCCGTCATTTGCCTTCTCAAACTTGCCTTCTTTATCGCTGGCGGCGCCGGGAAGCGCCCCTTTGCGGTGGCCAAACAGTTCGCTTTCAATCCAGTCTTCCGGGATGGCCGCGCAATTCACCTCCACAAAAAGATTGTCTTTCCGCAAGCTGTGCGCGTGGATGGCGTGCGCCACCAGTTCCTTGCCTGTTCCTGATTCCCCGTAAATAAGCACGCGCCCGTTCGTGGGCGCCATCACGGCAATCTCATGCCGCAGGGCCTTCATGGGAATGCTTTCGCCCACAATCACGCTCTTGGCCTGGAACTGTTTTTTGAACTCGGCGTTTTCCTGGCGCAGGCGGTGCGCTTCCAACGCGTTTTTCAGCACGATCAGCGTCTTGTCCAGCGAAAGCGGTTTTTCCAGGAAGTCAAACGCGCCCAGCTTGGTGGCGCGGACCGCCGTCTCAATGGTCCCATGGCCGGAGATGATGACTACCTCCGGCGGGTCTTCCGTCTGCCGGATTCGCTCCAGCGTCTCCAGTCCGTCCATGCCGGGCAGCCAGATGTCCAGCAGCACTACTTCACAGGACCGTTTCTTCAACTGTTCCAGGCAGGTCTCGCCGCTCTCCGCCAGCAGCACTTTATATCCTTCATCTTCCAGCACGCCCCGCAGCGATTCGCGAATATCTTTTTCATCATCCACCACCAGGACGTTATGCACTCTGCGGCTCCGTTGCGGCCATCTCGCCCGCCGCCAGCGGCAACTCGACTAAAAACTTTGCCCCGGCTGGTTTATTTTCTTCCACTCGGATCGTCCCATGATGGTCTTCAATGATGCGCCGCACGATCGCCAGTCCCAGGCCGGTGCCGCGCTTCTTGGTGGAAAAATACGGCAGAAAAAGTTTTTCCTTCACCTCGCGATTGATGCCGTGCCCCGTATCGGCAATCATGATCTCCAGCCCTTCGCGGCCATCGAGCAGATGCGTGGTGATATGAATTTCCCTCGCGTGCGAATCCTGCATGGCTTCCGCGGCATTGTCAATCAGGTTAGCCAGCGCCCGCTTGATCGCCTCGGGATCGGCCATGGCCAGCGGCAGGTGCGCGTCCAGTTGCTTCTCCACGCGTATGCCGTCCAGCCTGCCATTGAACATGGCCAGCGTTCCTTCCACGATTTCATTAATGTCCGCCGGCCGCGGCTGTGCCGCCGGAAACCGCGCCAGTGACGAGAACTCGTCCACCAGTGAGCGCACGGTTTGCACTGCTTCGGTAATCGTTTCCGAGCAGCCATGGATCACCGCAAGTGAATTTTCGTCCGGCATGGTGCCGCGCTCCAGGTGCCGCCGTATGCGTTCCGCGGAGAGCGCGATGGGCGTGAGCGGGTTCTTGATCTCGTGGGCCACGCGCCGCGCCACTTCGCGCCATGCCGCTTCACGCTGCGCCTTCAGCAATTCGCTGTAATCTTCAAACACCACCACATAGCCCAGCCGCTGCTTTCCGTGCTGCACGGATGAAACAGTCACACTCACGTTGAGCTTGTCTTTTTCTACCGGGATTTCAAATTGCCCCGCCGTCACTGACATGCGGTCCGCGCGGCGCAGCAGATGTTCCAGGTCAGACGCCGTTTCCGTGCTGAAGACCTCCAGCAACGTTGAGCCTGCCATCGGCGCGCCGCCATTGGGCCAGAACATCCGTCCAAAGGCCACATTGCTGTGGGTCACGCGCCGCTCCGGATCGAGTGACAGAACGCCCGTGGGAATGTTTTCCAGGATGGTTTCAATATGCCGGCGGCGCTGCTCCAGTTCGGTGTTCGATTCCGTAAGCGCGAGCGCGGACTGGTCAATCTTTTCCCGGCTTGATTCCAGGTCGGCCGCCATGTCGTTGAACGATGCAACCAGTTCGCCCAGTTCATCGGCGGCGGATACCTCAACCCGGTGTCCCAGATGCCCAATGGAAATTTCCCGCGTGGCCTCAGCCAGCGCCTCCACCGGACGCGTGACCAGTTTGGCGACGAAGAGAGAGGACCATGTCGCTACAAAAAGCACCAGTGCTGTCAGCAGCGCGAGCAGCAGCATATAGAGGCCGCGAATACGTTTTGCCTCATGGCCCAGCGTCTCATAATCATGCTGGTCCTGGTTGATCTGCTCCAGCGCCGGAGAAAAATCTTTTGGCAGCGGCAAACCGATCAGGATTGCCCCCGACTTTCCCGCCGATGCCGTGGCCACCAGGTAGTCCGTGCCCTGGTACGCCCATTTTTGCGGAGCATTCTGCACGTTGTTGAGCGCAGGCAGGTTCTGGCGCAATAGCCCCCACGGGCGCGGCAGGTTCCAACTAGCCACCGCGTCGCCATCGCGGACCGCCACGGCAAAGCCGTTTTGCAGCGTGTGCTGATGGCGCCGGAATTCATGCAGCACACCTGAGTAATTTGCCGTCTCAAACGCATGCTGGATCTCGGGAGACTCCGCGATGTCCATGGCCGTGTGCCGCGCGCTGTCGCCTTGCGAAGTGGAGAGCAGTGATGCCACGCGCCCTGATCCCTGGTGCAGCGCGTTCACCGGACTGGAAAACCATTTGTCAATGGAGCGGTTCATCAGTCCGTAAGAAAACATGAACATCACGATGACCGGAGCGAACGAGAGCACCAGAGCGCCAATCAACATGCGCGTGCGGAAACGCGACCCCAGCACGCCTAGCCTGCGTTCGGCATAGAGCTTGAGCAAGTTGCGAAACAGAACAAAGGTAAGGACAACCAGCAGCAGGAATACCAGGGCCGAGAGGGCCACCAGGCCAAGTGTCTGCCCGGCGGAATCAGGCCGCAGTTGTTTCAGGTTGAAGGCCTGCTGGGCAAAGACCACGCCGAATAGCAAAACAATGCCCAGGGCCAGCGGGATCAGCAGGGCGCGCCGCTGCGTCAGGGGAAGCGAACGATTGTTCTTATCCGGTTTCTTTTCTGGCACAAGCACTGCTCGCGCGTATCTTCAAAAATCCACGGAGTCCTGCGAGTCATTATAAGCTGGATGCCATCACGGTGCGGAGTAGACGCCACTCGACACACAGAAAGATTGTTTTCATCAAGTGGCTGGGAACGCACAAAGAATACGACCGGATTGATGTTAGGACGGTGTAATATGCGCATAAGGCCGATCAGAAGTGAAGCAGATTATGACGAGGCGCTCCATCGAGTAGAAGCGCTGTGGGGCTCGCCTTCCGAGACCCCGGAAGGCGATGAACTCGATGTCCTTGTCCCCTTGATTGAGGCATACGAGCGGGAGCATTATCCGATCGATTTGCCGACCCCCATTGACGCAATTAAGTTTCGACTGGAGCAGCAAGGCAATGGCTATCGGTCTTTAATCGGGGTCATTGGCCAGCGGACTCGGGTCTATGAAGTAATGAGAGGTGCTCGGCCGCTTTCGCTGAACATGATCCGTAAGCTGCACAGCAAGCTGGGGATTCCCGCGGATGTGTTGATACAGTCCCCTCTGCCACCAAGGATGCGCGCCAAAAAAACTTCTGCTGGGCGCAATAAAAGAACCCGGGCGATTCGACGAGCAATCTGAACCACTACTGCGGTTCCAGAGTTTCTGTATCCTTCTCGGGGTGGAGCAGGCATTTTATGCCTGCGGTAACCTAGCATCCATTGTCGGCTTTAGCCGCCGAGGTAAGCCTGTCTGGGTACATTAACCTGGGAAGCGCTCTAGTGGCCCATTGATGGAGATCGTTGCGCGAACAGTTTTCGCTGCGAGCGTGACTGTACCGGCTGAGTCGAAACCGGCCCGCCTATTCCACGGTATCGATCTGGGCCCGCTGCAACCTGTCAGAGAAGTCGATGTAGCACGATTTCCATTGCGTGTAGAAATCGATTGCG
>DATBCN010000280.1:0-6282 GCA_036270475.1 Candidatus Angelobacter sp.
CCACCTGCGGCGTAATGTGGACGTATTCACGGTGTTTTTTGGTGTTGAAGCTGAGATATTCGGTGTGAAATTTCATCCCCGGCTCTCCTCAAAATCCCTTCGTCCAAAGTTTATAAGAAAGAGATTTTGCTGGAGAGAGGCGCCGTCCGCTCCGGCGTAAAAAAATGATTGTGCGCGATGCGGTATCCCGTTCGTGGGAAACGACACGGATTGTGAGAGCGCGGGGGATAGCTGCTGGCACGGACACTCGAAAACGGCCCTATTGCTGGCTGATCTGCATGCTCTGGTCGATGCTCAGGGTCCTGGGCATTCCGGAATTCTCCGGCCCGGAGTAAGTGGCGACAATGCGGAACGAGGAATCGCTAATCTCGGCAGAATAATTGTATGGGCCGCGATTGTTGCGCTCCATCGTAAGGTCTCCTTGTGACCGCAACGCATCAATGGAAACAAATCCGCCCTGCGAGGCAGCGTGGCTGCGCTCGGCCTGCGCAATCGCCAGCAGATCATTTCTTACGCCAATCAGGTCCACGGTGGCCGTGGGGCTGCTGGTGCCGGCGGTCATCACACCCTGCGTTTGCCGCATATAGATATAGGCCCCGGCTGCCACAACAATGATCAAACTCAGAAAACCAAAAGCGCGTCCCATACGTTATTCCTCCAGCTTGGGCGCATGATAACCTTTGCTGCTTGGCCCCGGCTCTGAGAAAATCAATCCTTGGCTGACGAAAGTCCAATTCGGGTAGCGGTCGTTGGTGTGGGCTCATTTGGCCGGAACCACGCCCGCGTTTATCACGATCTGCAGATGCTCGATTGGCAGAACAAAGACTGGCAGAACAAAGACCTGCAGAAAAACGATCTGCAGAAACAGGCCCGCGGCGTGGAACTCGTGGCCGTTGTGGATAGCGATATGGCGCAGGCCCAGTCCGTAGCCAGCCAGTTTGGATGTCTGGCATTTTCCACCGTGGAAGAGTTGTTTGGCCGCGTGGAAGCCGCTTCAGTGGCTGTCCCTACGGTTCACCACCGTTCCGTGGCCGCTGCATTGATGGCTGCCGGTATCGATGTGCTCATTGAAAAGCCGCTCGCCTCAACTCTTGAAGAAGCCGATGAACTCGTCAGCCTGGCCAACGCCAACCAGCGCGTCGTGCAAGTGGGACATCTGGAACGATTCAACCCCGCGGTAAGGGCAACGCTGCCCCTGATTACGCAGCCCATGTTTTTTGAAGTGCATCGCCTCAGCGTTTTCAGCCCGCGCAGCCTGGATGTGGATGTGGTGCTGGACCTGATGATCCATGATATTGACGTGGTGCTCTCTTTCGTCAAGTCGCCGCTCAAGGAAATACGCGCGGTTGGCTTGCCGGTGGTCACGGAAAAAGTGGACATCGCCAACGTGCGGATGGAGTTCGAGTCCGGCTGCGTCGCCAACCTCACGGCCAGCCGCATCAGCACGGAGCGTGTGCGCAAGCTGCGCTTTTTTCAGCCGAAGGAATATATCTCCATCGATTATGGCCGCCAGGATGTTTTCCAGATTCGTGTCACGCAGGAGGAAAAATTCTCTCTCCACAGCCTGATGGCGTTTGCTGAAACTCCCTCCACGCTTCCCATCCCCGGAGTGGCGCTGAACAAACCCAGGGTGGAAGCGGAAGAGCCTTTGCGGGCTGAACTGAAATCATTTCTGCATGCAGTTCGTCACCGCGGCAAGCCGGTGGTCGCGCTGGAGGATGGCCGCCGCGCACTGGCTGCCGCACTTAGCATTCTTTCTGCCATTGAGGACCATGCGCGGCGCGCGCTGCTGCATGCTCTGTAAAATCCTTGTAAAGGACGGGATTTTAAACAGACGCCCTGTAAACAAGTGTTAAGGCGGGAATCCGCTCCCTTGGTAATGAGTAATTTCCACTAGAAAACGTTCTTTTTCATCCTTGGCGCCCGCAAGGACATCTCATACTCTCCGTTCTAATGAGAGAATAGTAACTAAGGATGCAACAGTGCCTGTGAAAGCTGGTGGTGGTTTATTCCGGTAATGGAAGAACAAAAGCGTCCGGCAGATAGCCAGCGTCGAGCGGAAGGGCCTCCGGTGAAGATCACCGAAGCCGATCTTCACTTGCTGGTTGCCGACCTGCAGGACGATATCACGACGTATCGCCGCCGCGAGGCTGCATGGCTCTCGCTGATCACGCACGGCATCGTAATTGCCCTGCTCTTTCTTGTTCCCAAGTGGACCGGCAATCAACCCGTGATTGTCCCTATCAAAGAAAAACAGCAAACCACTTTTATTACGCTGCCCGATGACCAGCTCAAAGTAAAACAGCGCCCGAAGACTGACATAGTTTCCGATAAAGACCGCATCGCGCAGACGCGCACCCCCGCGATCAACAAAGACGCCCTCCGCAAATTGTTGGATGAGCGCAAGCCGGGCCCGCCCAAAGCTTCAGCGCCGCCACCGCCGGGCCAGCAGGCGCCGCAGCAAAATCCGGCCACCGCGCAGAGTGCTGCCCCTGTTCCTGAAGCGCAGCAACCGCCGAAAGTTGCCCAGTTGGAAACGCCTGTTCCCGCCGCGCCTAAAAAATCGCCGTTTGCCATTTCCTCCGCCGGCTCTTCCGTAAGTGACGCAATTCACTCCGTGGCCAATGGACATAAGAGCAACAGCGTTGAGTTCGGCGGCGGAGAATATGGCAGCGCCGCGCATCCCAAGGTTGACAATCGCGGTGGCTTGGAAATATTGAGTGACACCCTGGGCGTGGACTTTGGCCCCTATATGAAGCGCCTGAAATATACGGTGCAAAATCACTGGGACCCGCTGATTCCCGAGTCCGCCATGCCGCCGATCATGAGAAAAGGCGTGGTGGTGATTGAGTTCGCCATCACCAAAGACGGCCGGGTCATGGGCATGAAGCTGGTTTCAAGCTCAGGCGATGTTGCTCTGGACCGCGCTGCCTGGGGCGCCATTACCGATGCAATCCCCCTGCCCAATCTGCCTGCCGTATTTTCCGGCGACTATCTGCAGATCCGCGCGCGCTTCTACTACAACCCGGACAAAAACGACCTGGAATAACCGCGAGGAAAAGTTACCGGCCGCGCTGCATCATCTGCATGAGTGTGCGTTGCGCAAATGGCATGTAGATGAGCGCCGCGCACGCGCCCAGGGCAAAGCCCAATCCAATCTTGTCGGCAATCAGAAGCGGGGCCAGTGCCCAGAGCATGTCCAACACAAAAAGCGCGGGGGTAAGAATGCGGTATTTACTGCCGAGCAGGTGATAATCCATGGCAGTGGCGGAGATCAGGTACAAGCGGACAGCCAAACCAACCAACGCCGTTGCCAGATAGATGACAAAGGCTGCGGTCCCGGCTCCTCGCCAGGCCGTGAACGCGGCCTGGTAAGTGTTTTCCCAGCGGAACAGGGCCGACAAATAGAAGATGAGATACATGATCTGCGTGAGCGTAAACAGCCCGCGCGCGGTGGTGTGGCTTACGCGCGGCAGACCGGAATCAGCTTCAGGCGGAATGGCGCCAGACTGTCCGGCGTGCGGTGGCGCAACTGGTTCTGCGGGCTCGACTATCGGAGACGCTACAGCCGGCGTTTTCGCCGGCGCAGCCGCGGGCTGGTCAAGCATGGCCTCGGCAGTCCCCAGGAAGCGGTAGCCGCGTTTGGCAATGGTCTCAATGAATTTTGGATTGCTGGCGGAATCGCCCAGAACGTCGCGCAGTTTGACCATGGCCGTGTTCAGGCCATGATCAAAGTCGACAAACGTATCTTGCGGCCACAAACGCTGGCGCAACTCCTCACGGGTAACCACTTCTTGGGGACGCTCCAGCAATGCCACCAGCACTTGGAAGGGCTGCAATTGCAGCTTGAGCCGCGTGCCGCCGCGGCGCAGCTCCGCGGCCCGAAGGTCGGCTTCAAAATCATCGAATTTGTATTTTGCCACCGTGCCCATGGGTCGAAATCTGTAGCTGCAAATTGGCGGCTACCGCGCTAGAGTTTAGCATTTTCCGGCTTCAACTCCGGCGTGGGAAGAGCACTCTCTTTTTTAGTGTGCATAGCTACAATGTGAATGCATGGATGCTCAAAGACAACAAGCGCTGGGCCTGTCTCTGTTGGCCCTGCTGATACTTCTGTTTGTCCTGCTGCGGCGGATATGGAGCGGGGCATGAGCCTGCCCTTGCTGCTGGTAATTCTTGGCCCAACGGCCAGCGGCAAAACTTCACTCTCACTGCATCTTGCCGGGAAGCTGCAAGCCGAAATCGTGAGTTGTGATTCTGTCGCCGTCTATCGCGAGTTTGAGATCGGCACTGCCAAACCGTCGCGGGCCGACCGGCTGCGCGTTCCCCATCATTTGATTGACGTTGCCGCGCCCGACGAACTGGTTACATCAGGAGATTATTCACGTCTTGCCCGGCTGGCGCTGCATGGTATTGTTTCGCGCGGACGATTGCCGATTGTTGTTGGCGGATCCGGTCTGTATCTGCGCGCGCTGCTGGATGGCCTGTTCGCCGGGCCGCCGCGCTCAGAAGAACTGCGGGCCCGGTTGCGTGAGCGGGCCACCGAGCGCGGCCCCGGCTATCTGCACAAACTTTTGCGCCGCGTGGACCCGGTTGCGGCGCAAGCCATCCACGGCAATGACAGTCCCAAGGTAATACGCGCCCTGGAGGTCAGCATCAGCGCGCGAAAACCCATGACAGGGCTTTGGCGGCAAGGCCGTGACGCGCTTGCAGGCTTCAACATTCTTCGCATTGGCCTGAACCCTGACCGTGAAGCGCTGTATGAGCGCATCAACCATCGCGCGCAAGAGATGTTCACTGCTGGGTTGGTGGCGGAAACCGAGATCATTGCCCAAAAATATGGCACTTCACCCTGGCCCCTGACCTCTCTTGGTTACAAACAGGCCATGCGGCATCTGCGCGGAGAAATATCGCTGGACCAGGCGATTGCTGCGGCACAGCAGGGACACAGAAATTTTGCCAAGCGTCAATTGACCTGGTTTCGCCGTGAACAGAACGTTCACTGGATCACGGCATTTGGTTCCGAGGCGGCAGTGCAAAAAGAAGCTGAGGATCTGGTGAGGGCTAGATATTAGGCGCGGTTTTTATAGCTTGCGATCTTAGCGAATCACGGTCAAAAAAGACTTTTGGTTTTAAGACTTTTGGCTTTAGAACTCTTGGAAGATTGCCTGCCGGTTTTTTTAGAGCAGCGTACCCGTGCGGTTCCAGCGCGTGTGGGAAAAGAAATTGCCGGCGATGGAAGCATAAAAAGAAATCTTGTGCCCCAGATTTTCATCCAGCCAGCGTGACGTTGGCGCGTCATACGACCAATAGACAAATATCGGCTCGCCGATTACATTGTCTAGCGGCACAAAGCCCCAGTCACGGCTGTCACTGGAATTGTCGCGATTGTCACCCATTACGAACAGCTTGCCTTCGGGCACAAGGATTGGCCCCCAACTTTCCCGCGCGCTATATACAGGCAGGTTGTGTACCGCGTAAGGCTCCTTCACCGGCAGCGAGTTCACATAAAGCGCGCCGCCGCGGATCTCCAGGCTGTCCCCGCCAACCGCGGCAACCCGCTTGAGAAACGTTTCTGACGGGTCTTTGGGGTAACGGAAAACGATGATGTCGCCGCGATGGACCTTCCTGATGGCAGGCAGGCGCCAGTGGACCAGAGGAATCTCCGGCCCATAAAGCAGCTTGTCCATAAAAAGATGGTCGCCCACCAGAATAGTGCCTTCCATGGAAGCGGTGGGAACAACTGAAGCTTCACCTACGAAGATCCGCATTCCCAGAACAATGCATCCCAGAAGAATCAGCCGGCGCATTGACGGACGCTTGAACCGATGCGAGCGAACGGCAGCGGCAGCCGGCGTGGTCTTTCTATGTTCAATCGCGCCGTGTTCAATCTGATTAGGTCCAATCGCGCCATGTTTGATCGAGAAATGCTCAATCGTTCCATTTTCAGCCGCAGCTGCCTTGACTCCGGGTAAATTTGCAACAGCAGGCTCGGCGGACGTGCTCTCGGTATGTCGATTCTCAGCCGCTACTTCTGCTTCTACTTCGGCCTCTTCGCCATCGGCCGCTACTTCGACTTCTTCGCTATCGGCCATTTCTACGTCTGTTGCTTCTACTTCTGCTGCTTCCACTGCTGTTTCCATTACTGCTGTTTCCATTAAGGACGCGGGCGCAACCGCCGGTTCGGCCATAGGAGTTCTCAGGACCGCCAGCCGTGTATCGGTCGTTACGGCCTCCGCCAGGGCGGTTCGCTCGCAAAGTTCAAGTGAAAGCATAGGGACGAAA
>DATBCN010000281.1:0-2664 GCA_036270475.1 Candidatus Angelobacter sp.
CGCACTGGGCAGAATCGGCAATTATGACTGGCTCATTCTTACCAGCGTGAACGGCGTGGAAGCGCTGTTTGCGCGGCTCAAAAGGCTGCGTATCCAGCCGGCCAAGCTGAAACATCTGCAGGTTGCCGCCATTGGTCCAGCCACGCAGCGCGAAATTGAAGAGCACGGGTTGAAAGTCACGGTGACGCCGGAAAAATATATTGCTGAAGCCGTGGTGGAAGCGCTGCAAGGCAAGACGGAAAGGAAGCGCGTGCTGCTGGTCCGGGCCAAGGTCGCGCGCGATGTGCTGCCAATCGAATTGCGCAAGGCCGGAGCAAAAGTGGACGTGGCGGAAGCTTATGAGACGCTTGTCCCCGCAGGCGCCAAGGCCAAACTCAACCGGATCTTTGTGAATGACTCTACGCGTCCAGACATTGTGACCTTTACCAGCTCGTCCACGGCAACCAATTTTTTTAGCCTCCTGGAGAAAGACCACTTCCACGCCTTGCGCGAAATCTGGCTGGCTTCGATCGGTCCAGTTACCAGCGCAACCTTGCAGCAGTTGGGCTTCAAGGCCAACATACAGGCCATGGACTACACCATGGAAGGGCTGGCCCTGGCGATTGCTAAACATGTGCTGACGACGCATCCAGACGAATAGTCTTTAAGCAAATTTTTTTAACGCGGAGGACGCAAAGGAGTGCTCGAAAGTATTTTCATCGCGACCTTTGCGGTATAAGCATTCATTCATTTATATTGCAGCCGCACTTTTCCGGCGGCACGTATTTCTTCAGGAACTCTGCAATGCGGGTGTAAGCGTCAATCTGGTTCTCTAACTTTGTAAATCCATGACCTTCATTTTCGTACACTTTTAGCTCAACCACGCCGCCGCGTTTCTTTACGGCCTGCGCCACCTGTTCAGCCTCAGTCTTGGGGCAGCGAGGATCATTGCCGCCGGCCAGCAAAAGCAACGGCGCTTTGATCTGGTCGGCAAAATAGATGGGTGAACGCTCCTTGAACCGGGCCACGTCTTTGTTGGGATCGCCCATATTGGCCAGGATGAATTCGCGCAACTCGGCGCTGGTGTTTTCAAATACCGTAAACCAGTTGACGAATGGAATCCATGGGACGCCGGCGGCAAAGCGGTCCGGCGCTTTGGTCACCGCCATCATGCTCAAATAGCCGCCGTAACTGCCGCCCATCACCGCAATTTTTTTCGTATCGACGTAGCCGGTCTTTACCATCCAATCGGCTGCGGAGATTACATCGTCCAGGTCGCCGCCGCCCAGGTCGAAACGGTTGGCATCCTGAAATTCTTTTCCGTATCCAGTGGAACCGCGGTAGTTGGGTGCAATCACAAAATAACCCTGATTCACCAGGTATTGAATCGGACGGACGATAAAGTTCTGCAGTTGGGCTTCCGGCCCGCCGTGGATGAAAACCACCGCTGCGTTCTTGCCATTGCGTTGCGCGCTGTAAGGCACGTACACAAACGCCGAAATCCGCCATTTGCCGTCTTTGCTGGGATAGTGGACCAGATAGGGTTCCACCATGTCCTCACTGCGGATTCCCCCGGAGAGCGAATGGGTAATCTGCTGCGACTTCCTGGCGGCAAGGTCATACGCCCACAGATCAGTGGGAGCATTCGGGCCGTAATGGTTGTAGAGCAGGCGAGTGCCGTCGGGCGCAAACGGCGACGGTGAGCCAGCCAGAGTGTTGATGCCGCTGCCCGCCTCCAGCGTTTGTTTCTGGTGGGTGGCAAGATCATAAATTACGATGTCGCCGTTGCCCTCAACGTTGGTCATCCAGGTAAGCCGTTTGCCGTCCGGCGAGAATTTGCCGGAGGTTGTTTCCCATTTGCCCGTGGTCAGCCAGGTAATTTTTTTGGTTGCCACGTCAAGAAGCGCTGCATTGTTGTAGCCGTTGCCGGAATTTGACGAGAGCAGGATTGTTTTGCCGTCAGGGGAAATGTCACTGGCGGAAAACCGTTGCTCGCCCTGGTGCGGTGTAAGGTTCGTGGCCTGGCCAGTGGCGGAATTGGCAAGCAGGATGTTCCCGTCCTTGCTGGATGCGTCCTCCTGGTTCACGACCAGCCATTTTCCATCGCGCGACCATGCCGCTGCCAGATGGTTGTACATCTTCGCAGAATTGCCAGTGATGTGGGTGACCTTCTTGGTGTCAATTTCCATCACGTCAACTTCATAATTCGTGGCATCTTTCGGTTTTACGCTGTAGGCAAGTTTTTCCCCGTTGGGCGACCACACGGGGATTTCTTCAGAAACCGCTGGACTGTTGGTGAGGTTCACTACCTGGCCATTCGTTGTGGAGACAAGAAACAGATCGTATTGCTCATTTCCGTCATGGTCAGAGGCGTAGACGATCCATCGTCCCTTGGGTGACCAGGAGGGGCTGATCTGCCGCTCGTTGCTCACGGTGAGCTGCGTGGGCCATCCGCTTTGCGCGGACACAAGCCATAGATTGCGCCGCCCGCTCATGTTGCTAATGAACGCCACCTGCTTGCCATCGGGCGACCATGAGCTGTCACTGATGCTGTATGACATGAAGAGCTTTTCAATGCTGAGCGGCTGAACGTCAAACTTTTCTTTGGAGGTGATCTGCGCGGGATCGGTGATCGGGGCCGGGCTATCTTTCGTCTGAGCGATACCGCAGACCGTCGCCAGCAAT
>DATBCN010000282.1:0-3471 GCA_036270475.1 Candidatus Angelobacter sp.
TTCTCCGTTAAACACGGCCTTACGCACAATGCGGAAGACGGCCTTGGGACGGAAATAATATTCGTCATAAAACTTGTGGACCATCTCCATCACGTGCTCGCGGGGAAGACCGGGATATTCAATCTGCGCAACCTGGTGCCCACCTGAGTCAACCATCGCTTCATTTCCTACGATAAATCCATTCTTCTTGGCGAAGTCATACATCTCGGTTCCCGGATACGCGTGCGCAATCGAAACCTGGATTGTCTCCACGTCCAGCTCTTTAGCAAAATCAATCGTCCGGCGGATCGACTCGCGGCTCTCGCCCGGCAGACCAAGAATAAAGTCGCCATGCACCGTGAGCCCAAGCTTTTTTGTATCTTTGGTGAACTGCCGTGCCCGTTCCACGGTTGCGCCCTTCTTGATGTTCTTCAAAATCTGCGGATCGCCCGACTCATACCCCACGATCAGCAGCCTGCAGCCTGCTTCCTTCTGGGCTTTCAGCGTCTCGTAGTCCGTGGTCACGCGTGACGTGCAGCTCCACGTCAGGTTCAGCGGCTTCAGCTTGCCGCACAGCTCAACCGTACGCGCCTTCTGGATGTTGAACGTATCGTCGTCAAAGAAATATTCTTTTACATACGGCCAGTATTCTTTTGCTTTGGCCATCTCTCGCGCCACTGAATCAGTTGACCGCTTTCTCCACGGATGCCCGCTCAGCGTCTGCGGCCACAGGCAGAACGTGCATTGCGCCGGACAGCCGCGCGTGGTGTACAACGCCACAAACGGATAAAGCAGGAATGGCACGTTATAGCGGCGCACGTCCATATCGCGATAGTAAACATCGGTCACATCCGGCAGCGCATCCAGGTCCATCACATCCGGACGGTCAGCGTTATGCACTACTTTTCCATTCGCATCGCGATAGGATATTCCAATAATCTCGTTTAGCGGCTTGCCGTTGGCGTACTCCACCACGGAATAATCAAACTCGCGGCGGCACACAAAATCGATTGCCTTGCAGTCATTTAATGACCGCTCCGGCAGCGTGGTCACATGCGGCCCCACAAACGCCACTTTCAGCTTGGGGTTCGCCTCTTTCATTTTGGTGACCAACTGGATATCGCCGGGGAATCCCGGCGTTGAGGTAAAGAGCACCAGGAACTCATATTGCTTGCCCAGTTCAATGGTCTCTTCCGCGCTCACGTGGTGCGGAGGCGCGTCCAGCAGGCGCGAGCCTTCCAGCATCCCAGCCGGATACGCCAGCCATACCGGATACCAGTAAGACTCAATCTCGCGGGTGGCGGGCCAGCGTGAACTGGCGCCACCGTCAAAGTTCTCAAACGACGGAGGATTCAGGAATAATGTTTTTAAAGGCATGTCTGTCCTTGGTTTATAGTAACATCCTTTCCCCTGCGCTAAGGGCCAGAGAATCCAAGCGGTTACAAGCGGCAGGCCAATGGTCAAATGGCGCATTGGGCGGGTGTACCCTCGTTTTTGTGGCTTCGCTCCAAAGTCGACCGATCGCTGCCGGAATTTACGTCAACTAGTCCTCATGCGCCAGCGCATACACGTTGCATATCTCAATCTCTCCGCCTTCCATCTCGGGGTCCCCGGCAAGCCCGGGGTCCCCGACAGGCGCTCTTTTCGCCTGGTGGGGTGGAAGCCCGGGGTCCCCGGCGGGCGCGCTTTTCGCCTGATGGGGTGGAAGCCCGATTTTCGCTTGCTGGGGCAGGATCTCTGCCGGGACCAGGATGCGCCGGTATTCCTCGCCTTCAAACTCATCCAGTCGAGGCCAATAGTGTGGCAAGTCGGGCGAGGAAAACACTTGTGCGGCTACCGCCGTGTGAGTGCCGTCCCATAGAAAACCAGGAAAGCCTTCTCCCGCGCCCCAACCTTCATTTCGCAATGATCCTCTCAACATCGCGGCACGCCAACATCCGTGCATCCCCGCCATCATATGGTGGTTCTTCCTACCCGGCGCCAGGCTGCCATAGACCGCCAGCCGGTGAGCAGGGAAGTCGAGCAGGCGGTTGATTGTCTGCGACGGTGTTTCCGCATCTGGCGCAGGTGATGCCGGAGCGGCTCCGTACTGTTCACAGATTTGCGCCAACCGGCCTGCCGCTTGTATCTGCTGCGGCAAGCCGGCCTTCAGAGCGCTGTTCCATTCGCGCACGGCGGCGATCAAGCTGCGCCGGCGTTCTTCATTGCTCCACTGTTGGGAGAAGCGGCCAGACATAACACCATTCTGGCACACACCGCCGCCCGCTCCCGAGCGAATGGCTAAGTGCTGGTTGCTTTCTTTCAAAAGCGATAGTGTATGCCCGTGCTGAATTGAAAATGATTGCTGCCGAAGTTGCGCTGTGTGAAAGGCTGCCCAACCGGCGTTCCTACCCCAATGAAGTTGAAGGTCGGACCCTTCTCCTGAAAGATCAGCGTATCGCCCATGTCCCACCGGAACGCCCAATGCCGCGCCGGATAGTATTCCACCACGCCGCCCAGATCGAGCGCGGGCTGCGTGAGCCGGCCAAAACGCAATGAAGAGATAGAGACAATTGGGAATCCGAGAGGTCCCGGGGTAACCAGAATGGTCTCCTCCCGCAGAGCATTGTCAAAGGTCAGGAATCCGGGCCGGACCTTGGCAAAGAGACCAAAGCGCTGGGTCCGCATGCCGCCTTTTACTCCGAACAGGCCGGTCATCGCATTTTTGCCGATCGTGTTCTTGGGAAACCAGCTAAAGGAACCATCCAGGGCAAAGTGGCGTCCAAAGTTGATGTCGCCTTCCACCGCCGGTCCAAAGCCGGCCCTGTGGAAGTGCAATGCGTTAAAACTGCCGCCGGCTTCAAAACGTCCGGGGGAATCTTGCGCCAGGGCAAGGGTTGAACAGAATAGGGAACAAACTATCGCCAGACTAAAGACTGTGGCAAAGACACGAGTGGTTGACCCACGAAGGCAGGTAGGTTGCATCTTGGTAGCATTCTCCTGTTCTTAGCTCGAGTGCTCCATCCCATGCAAAGATCGTTGGTGGTCCAGGAACTTGCAAGGAAAAATGAAATCCTCTGCTTCCCCTGTTCCTCCGTGTTGCAAAGGTTTTGGTTCTTCCGATTTTGGCAATTCTAAGGAGAGAAGCTTGGATCGTGTGCATCTCTTGTCCGGCAGAAGGCGTAAATACTCGCGAATTTCCAGCGCATACCACCGCAACAGCGTAGGATGAATGTGTACGATTCAAAATCTTAATTCATCCTTACGGCCGTCAGCGCGTAAGACATATGGAGCTATTGCAAATGCCAAAGCTTAACGCCCGTGAAAATACGCGCAACCGATCACAAGCCGCCAAGCGGGAAAGAAACCGGGCGCTGCGAGCGTCCCTGCAAGCCGCCGCACCGGCAAAAGCCAAGCCTGCCGCTAAACCTGCCAAAGCCGCACCCAAAGTCAAAGAGTAAGAGGCTGCCATTCTGGGATTGGGCACGAAACATTGTGGACTGCAGACAGGGG
>DATBCN010000283.1:0-1968 GCA_036270475.1 Candidatus Angelobacter sp.
TTGCGTATCTTTCCTGCACGCTCCATGCGGCGCAGAGTTTCCACCTCGCGACCGGCCCGCAACGGTTCAGCGCGTTTTATCGCCAAAGTGATGCGCAGCCAACGCGCCAGCCACACAGCCAGCACCACGGCGAACCCAACCATCCACACAGCGGCCAGCAATGCGGGCAGCAGATGAAAAAGCCCCGATGAGAATGTTGCGGAAGCAGCCGCAGGCGCGGCAGACTGAGTAAAGGGGCGTCCGGCCTGCTCTATCACAACATAGAAGCCAGTGTCTGGTGTTGGGGGGCGCTGCCACCATGAAAGGCGGCTGGCGGCGCCGGCCAGCAATGAGAAGGGGACCAGAAACTTGATGGAGGCAGCCAGCCAGACCCAATAGCGGGTTTGGGCATGGTTCTTGCGCAACATCAGCGCCAGCAATCCAGCCACGGTGGCGAACACGGTGGATTGCCACAGGTGATTCAATAACTCCGGCGTGATGGCCCGCCAGGGTGAAGTGGAATATTCCAAAATCATTTCGACCTCGCTGTGCTTTCCAGTTGCCGCAGCAGGGTTTCCGCTTCCTTGATGTCTTCAAGAGTGAGTTTCCCGGATTCAATCATGTGCGCCATGACTGGTTGCGTGCGTCCGCCAAACAGGGAAAGCAGGTCGTCGATCAGCTTGCGCTGCGCGGCGTTGCGAGACACGGCGGCTTCAAAAACGTGAAAGTTGCCGACCTTCTTCACCCTGCGGACCGCCTTCTTGGCTTCCAACCGGTAAACCATTGTCTGGATCGTGGTGTACGCGGGCTTGTCTTTCTCGGGAAATGTTTCCTGGATCTCGCGAATGGAAGCGCCGCCCCTGGTCCAAAGGGCTTCCATGATTTGCAGTTCCAGTTTTGTCAGCTTGGGCAGTGTCATTAAGGCGGTCTCTACTACGCTCGTCATTTAATCTACTACATTCGTATGTTTTGTCAAGAACAAAATGCGCCACGTTGAAAATGATCGGGGGACATGTGAAAAGAACGCGTTTGGGATCTTTATTGCGGAGGCTGCGGGTTCACCGCCACCAGCGTGGCCCGGTCATAAAGCTGAATGCGCAGCGTGATCTGCTTGCGCGCATCAAACGCCGCCTTGGCTACGGGATAGGAAAAGATCGCCACACCGTTGAAAGACGTTTTAGTGGGGACCTTCAGGTCTTCTCTCACCCAATCCGCTTTTGCTGCTTCCAGGGTGGGAAACGCCTGCATGTATCGCGGCCCATCTGAGCCGGGGGCGGCGCTGTCCTCATATTTCTTGCCGTCTGCTGTCTCCACCTCGGCGCGAATGCCTTTGATCCAGAGAGGGCCTTCAACCTGGTTGTCGAGCTTCATATAGATGGCCACCATGGTATTGCCCTCCTGCGGCGCAGCCGTGACCTGGGTGATGGCCAGTGACGCGCTGGGCTTGGTCCGGTTGGAAAACACTACAACGCTTACCAGCACCGCCACCAGGACCACCGCAACCAGCAAGGGCACGATTGGGGGCAGCGTCCATTTGGCGCTGTCCAACTCTTCGGTCATGGGTATGTGTCCGGCGTCGGGCCGGTTCGCCGCTGGCGGAGTGGTTGGTGGTGTATTGGGTTGGTTTGGCGGCGTGGGCTTGGTTTCGTCAGGCATAGATCGCTCCTTGGGAACGTCTAAACGCTTCCAATAGGATATATCAGTTTGCGGAACTGGGATTCGCTTCTTAGTGCATCGGCAGGCCTGGCGCGTTCTGGATCAGTGTCGCCACCAGCGCCAAACACTGACTTAGTTCAGCTTGGCCAGCACCGGTCTCCCACGCCGCACGATCCTGGCAAACTGCGCTGTCGGCAGCGTATTGAGCACGTCTTCTTTGGTAAGCCATGCCCGGCGAAGCTGCAGCACGCCATAGCGCATTTTCTCCAGGTGTGACGTATGGTGCGCGTCAGTATTCACCACAAACTTCACGCCCCTGGCTTTCGCCATGCG
>DATBCN010000284.1:0-3463 GCA_036270475.1 Candidatus Angelobacter sp.
AAATCGCCGGCCATTCCAATCAACCCGGGTGATTTGGAGAGAGCGGGCACGATCGACGCAAGCCCTGAATTGCCGCTATCCGGCGGCATGATTTGTGCCGTGCTTTCAAATTTGGGATAACGCCAGGCTGCCGCTGCGGACAAAACAAGGCCCAGGGCCGCCCAACGCGCAATCCGCCGGCGTTGCAGCCAGAGCTGGTAAATTGCATCGGTCAAGCCCAGCCATTGGGGACTGGGCCTAGGCAGACCTCTCCCGCTGGCTTCATTATCCAGAACTTCTCTCTCGGCCTCGCTCAACGGCATCCGCCGGCCTCCACTGTATTACTCAAAGCGAGCCTCGTGATCCTGTTTCCCACATTTTTCAGCGGACCAAGTTATTACACTTTCCAAGTGACGTCCCAATTCCCTTCTCACATCTTAAACATGTTCCATAAAGTAAAGTTGCAGAACATTGCCCAACTGTTGCCGCTGAATCATTCAAAAAAGATATTTCACTGCCAGACTAATGCTTGCCTGCCCAAAAACTGTGCAGTCACCGCATTTGGCGATATTTAAGGCATGCATCTGTATAACCAATTAGCTTACTCCAAAATGTTGCCGTATATCTGGGCCGGAGGCAAACAGGTTACGAATCCAGATTATAACCCCCTTGCCGGGTCATCGCCATGTCAGTTGAGACTCTTTTGCAGCAAATGGTTCCGTCCCTTTGGTGTATACATATGAAGCAGTCCTCCACAGCATTGAGTTGAAAAGCCACAGCCAAAATCAGCAGGATTGTGATTGCTTTGAAGTCCAGATTGATCTCACCTCGAGCCTTCATGCGCTCTTCGAAATCAAAAAATCCTTATCTTTGGTCGCAGCACGAGTGATACAGCGCACATTGCATTCTGATTTGACGACCGTGCCACTTTGAATAGATACTGACATCAGAATAATCCCAAGTAACTGGTGTGCGGGATTTGTTTGCTTGGAGAAAAAGCAAGAGACATGCAAATCTCTGTAATCGGTTCGGGCTACGTTGGTCTGGTTGCAGCAACATGTTTAGCGGAGTTGGGTCATGACGTAGTTTGCGTCGACAATGACTCAACCAAAATCGCCGCATTGAATGCGGGTCAAACCCTTATCCATGAAGATTGCCTGCATGAACTTCTAAGCCGGCACCGTGGCACCCGGCTATCCTTCTCCACTTCCATTCAGGAAAGCACTCGCGATGCAGCAGTGATTTTTATTGCCGTGGGAACGCCCTCCGCCAACGATGGCTCCGTCGATCTTTCCTGCGTGGAATCCGTCGCGCAATCCTTGAGCGGATCGATGAACGGTTACAAGGTGATTGTGGAGAAGAGCACAGTCCCGGTATATACGAGTGAATGGATTCAAGACGCCCTAAGCCTAAAAGGCCGGGCGCAGAACGACTTTGACGTGGTCTCCAACCCGGAATTTCTCCGCGAAGGCACCGCGGTCACTGATTTTCTATACCCTGACAGGATCGTGGTTGGCGCAAGCACTGAACGCGCCGCCAGCCTCATGCGGGAAATATATGCGCCCCTGATTGATGGCTCATACGGGCAGCTTCCCAGCGCGGTCCCCAAACCAGAAAAAGCCCGCTTGTTGCCCATGTACATTGAGACTTCGCCACGCAGCGCTGAACTCATCAAGCATGCGTCAAACGCTTTTCTAGCGCTGAAAATCTCTTTTATTAATGCTGTTGCCAGCTTCTGTGAGGCCGTGGGCGCAAATATTGAAGAGGTCTGCAAGGGCATTGGCAGTGACAGCCGGATCGGTCCGGAGTTTTTACGCGCCGGCATTGGCTATGGCGGGTCGTGTTTCCCCAAGGATGTGGCCGCATTTCGCGCGGTAACACATGAATTTGGTTATGAATTCCCTCTGCTCGATGAAATCAAGCGGATCAATGAAGAGCAGCGCATCCGGTTTATCCGCAAGGTCAAGGGCGCTCTACGGACGCTTAAGGGCAAGCGTCTTGCCGTTCTAGGATTGGCCTTCAAAGACGGGACCGATGACGTACGCGAATCGCCCGCCATTAAGGTGATTGAACAACTTCTCCAGGAGAAGTGCCAGATTATCGCCTTTGATCCCGCAGCGATGGACCGCGCACGCCAGATGCTGGGCAACAGAATTCGTTATGCGCCCGATGCCTATACCGCTGCTGATGGCGCCGATGCGTTGCTGATCCTGACGGAGTGGAAGGAATTCGCACACCTTGATCTGGCCCGCATCAAGCGCCATTTGAAGTCTCCCATTGTGCTGGACGGGCGCAACGTCTTCTCCCAGACAGAAATGGCTGAAGCTGGCCTTAACTATCACAGCATCGGCCGTCCTACTCTTGAAGCATCAAACGCTTTGCTCAAGAAAGGGCACATCGCCCGATAAACTTTGCCGCGCACCCGCCTGGGCTGGACCTTCGTAACCGTGATGCGACCGGGATGGTTGTGAATTCCGGTCTATGCAGTGCTACAACCGATCCGCACACGAGCCCGGAATCAATCATTTCTTCTGCGGTTGTTCCCGCGGCGTGGAACCGACTAATACTGCCGCATTATGCCAGCCAAGGTATGCGATCCGCTCGTTGCAATGAAACCCGAGAACTGCCCTGTGCAAGCCACGGTAGGAGTGATCGGCGGTAAATGGAAGCCGCTCATCCTGTTTTACTTAAAGCACAAGACCATGCGCTTCAGCGAATTCCAAAAGATGATCCCTGAGGCAACGCACAAGGTGCTCACGCAGCAACTGCGTGACCTGGAACGCGCCAGCATTGTCGCGCGCAAGGTTTATCCCGAGGTGCCGCCAAAGGTGGAGTATTCTCTTTCCGCCCATGGACAGACGTTGCGGCCAGTGTTCGCGGCCATGGCTTCCTGGGGCGAGAAATACCGGCAACAGCGTCCACGCGAAGTGAAGTCCTGGAAACAGCCGAGCGCGCAAGAAGTTAGCCGAACCAAGAACGGCGGAACGGCACGCGCCTGACTGCAGGCGGCCTAAATCCCGCTATTTCTCACCCCTTGTGCCATTGATGCTTATCATGAAAATGTCATGATCGGACGCACCTCAATGGTGCCGAAGCGCGCTCCCGGAATTTTGGCCGCTACTTTTGCTGCTTCAGCAATATTGCTCGCCTCAACCAGATAGTAACCGCCGAGCTGTTCCTTGGTCTCCGCAAAGGGCCCATCAGTAACCGCTGTCTTTCCGTTTCTTACACGCACTGCCTTTGCCGTGCCAGTCGCCTGCAGGGCCTGGCCGCTCTTGATGGCAGCGGAAAACTCCTTGCCAAAAGCCTGATACTCGCCCATCTCACTCGGGTCATAACCCTGGCTGAAGCGCTTTTCGTTCTCGTAAATCAGTAATAGAAATTGCATTTGTTGTTCCTCCGCTGGAACGACGCATGAAAAACAGCAAATCGACAGCTTCCAGAAAAATTATTTCAGCCGGTATGGCAACAGCCCCATACGAAA
>DATBCN010000285.1:0-1658 GCA_036270475.1 Candidatus Angelobacter sp.
TGGACAAGGCCTTTGCCGAAATCGCAGCCGAGCTGCGCAGCCAGTACACCCTTGGCTTTAGCTCCGCCAACCCAGTGAATGACGGCAAATTCCGCCGTCTTGAAGTCAAGTCAAAGGATGGGTATAAAATCCATGCCCGCAAGGGATACTATCCCCCTAATGACGCGGCAGCGAGCAAATAAGCGGCTCACAGATGGAGAAAACAAGTGCTTACCACTGATTTACCAGATAAACGCGGATAACCCCTACGGGCAAAACCCAGGGATACATCAGGAACGGGATATACATTCCATCGTCTCACCAGCAAAGACGCGAAAAACCCCACCGGTTCCACGTTTATCCGGTCAATCCGCGTGTATCCGCGGTAGGTTTTTCTGCAGACTCACTGCTTCGGCACGTAGTAGCCTTTTTTGGCCCTGACTTTATATTTTTTGTTGTCAGCCAGAATCTGTATCTGGCGGAACTGTCCATCGGCCACGAACTGGTCAGGACGGTATGAGATGGAATATTGGCTCCGCAGTTCTTCCTGTATATCGGCAAAAGCCGCCACCACATCGTCCAGCTTTACCGGAAAGAAAGCGCGGCCTCCGGTGGCTTCAGCCAGTGTCTTCAGATTGTCATCGCCTTTGGTATGTGTGTTCATGAGCGTGGTGCTGATGGCATAAATAATGACTTCTGAACGCTTGGCCATGTCCACCGCTTCTTCACGAAGCACGCGGCTCTGGTTGTCGTCGCCGTCAGAGACCAGAATAATGGCCCGGCGCACCGCGCCTGTGGCGGGTTCTTTCAGCAGCTTGTCGCGGCAGGCAAAATAGATGGCGTCCCACAACGCAGTGCCTCCGCCGGCAACGATGCCCTTCACGCCGGTCCTCAGCTTGTCCAGATCGCCGGTAAAATCCTGTGTTACATCCCAGGTTTCATCAAAGGCCAGCACAAAAGCGCGGTCAGACTTGGGGCGCACGATCTCATAGAGAAATTCTGAGGCAGCATCTTTCTCAAACTGGAAGCGGTCGCGAATGGAGTTGCTGGCGTCAATCAGCAGGCCCACGTGCAGCGGCAAGTCGGTCTGCGCCGCAAAATTCATTATCTGCCGCGGAGGCCGGTTATTGTCGATGATCCTGAACTGCTCCTGTTTCAGGTCGCGCACAAAGCGGCCATCTTTATCTACAACGGTAAAAACCACATTCACTTCGTCCGTGCGTACACGCACGGTTGGGAGCGTCTTGGCGTCGCCTGCCTGTTGCTGGCCTGCGATGGCTGGCGTTGGCGAGAATGCAGGCGAAGGGGCAGGCTGCTGCGCCGCGGCCACGCCGCCGATGGCCAATGCAAAAAAGAGAACCAGATACGGTTTGAGGGTCATAAGAGTTGCTGCTCGATCTTCCCATTATAGTTGCAAATCCATAGTTACAACCGCGTTTGCAGGGCCTGCCGTGTGGCCGGGAGTTAACTTCGCGGCAAATGAAAAAGGCCCGATCTTTGCGATCAGGCCTTCTTTGCTTTTATGTTTGTTGCTTAGGCAGAGAGCTTACTGCCGGGGCACGTAATATCCCTTTTTTGCCCGCACTTTATATTTCTTGCTCTCCGCCATAATCTGGATGGGACGAAACAGCCCGTTCGCCTCAAAGTTTTCCGGCTTGTAAAACACCGAATACTGGCTG
>DATBCN010000286.1:0-17282 GCA_036270475.1 Candidatus Angelobacter sp.
TCCCAATGGACGTTGATGGGGGCAAGAAACTTCATGTGCCATTTTGAAGGCAAGGGGACTGGCACAATGGGGAAGGTAGAAATTGGGATGTAGGGCCATTGGAAATGCCTTGTCCACCACCGCGATTTTATCCGGGCAAACATGGGCAGGATCTCCGCGTTGCCGACGATCACACAGGGAATGATCGGAGCGCGGTGGCGCAAGGCCATTTTCACGAAATCGTCGCGGCCAAAGCTCGCAATCCTGTAGGCATCGCGATAAAGCGAAAACGCTCCCTCGACACCTTCCGGCAGAATGCCCAGAAGCTCATCCGCGGCCAGAATCCGCTCCGCGTTCTCCCGGCAGGCAAGGACGCCGCCGAGCCTGGTGATGAAGTTCGCGATGACCGGAAATTTCAGCAGTCCAGGATGGCACAGGAAGCGTGGAACCCTGCCGCGGTTGCGCACAATCAAGTGCAGGGTCATGATCGCGTCCCAGGGCATGAAACCACGATGGGTCCCAACCAGGATTGCGCGGCCTTGCAGGGGGACGTGCTCCAGACCTCTGGTCTCAATGCGCCAATAGTATTTGCAGAGGAAATTGAACTGCGTTTTACCCCAGGACTCAATGTAGTCCCGGTCCATGCCGAACTCATCCAGCCGCGGCGCTGGAGGAGCGATGACAGGGCCCTTCATTCGAATGCCACACAGGCAGGCTGGCGGTCCAGGAGCTGATGTTCCGCGGTCAGATCAGATAATGTCTGCGAGAGGCCGCGAAAATATCTGGTTGAACGCCAGTTGGACATCTTCGGCTTTGTCATACAGGAAGGCCATGGTGGGGGAGACGCCGAGTTGCCGGAAAATCTCGTTGCGATCGTAATTGTTCCACACCTCGGCGATCTTGCCGTTCACGATGCGAAACCGGCTGACGCCGTGCATCAGGATGCGCTTTCCGGTAGGGCGAACCAGCCCGTTGCCTTTGCCGGTATGCGTTCCTTTGGCTGTCCAGGAGACGGTAACGATATCGCCCTGAACGCTCATCTCATCGGGGGTCATACGGAGATCAGGAGCAGCCGAACGCCATCCTTTGCCTTCAGAGACAGCTTGGTCCAGTCCAGTGGTCTTATCGTTGTGATGCACGATGCAGTCTTTAGAGTAAATCTCTGAGATGGACTCATAGCGACCGCTGTTAAATAGGTCGTCGAAGACCCGGCGGGTGACGGCTTTGTGTTGCTCCGGCGACGCCTGGACCTGTCCCGGCAACTGGGATTGCACGGGCGGCCTTCTCTGTCCGCCCGATGCAAACATCAATATGCAAAAACACAGGGCGGTGGAAAGGTAGAGGGCAGCGGCCTTGACCATGAGTGCCTCCGAATCAATGGGCCTGACGGCTGTGATTATACCCTGACCAAAGGTGAAACTGTTCTAAGAACCTGCGTTTGCGGAGGATGAATAGTCTTTTAGACGCAATTCGCTGCTTGCGTTTGCGACCTGAGGATGATAAAAAGCGCAGCATCCGCCCATCCGCACGGGAACAAGAGACTGTGCCGTATTGGGTCAAGGAGCGACAGGCAATGAAGATTATTCAGCGGATTGCATGTGTGCTTTTATTACTCGTTTTATCAGCTTTCATGTCTGCACAAACGGCGGCAACCGCCGATTTGCGCGGGACGGTTAAAGACCCCAATGGCGCGGTCATACAGAACGCAACTATCACGGTGCGCGACGAGGCCAGAAATTTTGAACGCACAGCCCAGAGCAATGACAGCGGCTACTTTACGCTGCCCTCCCTGCCGCCAGGCCATTACACAATGACGGTGACGGCCAAAGGATTTGCCAGGATGGTGGCCAAGGAAGTGGGACTGACCGTGGGCCAGGCGGCGGATTATCCGGTAACCATGCAGTTGCCAACGGCGGAAACCGAGATGCTGGTAACGGGCGAGCCGCTTCTGGTGGAAACGGCCAAGACCTCCACCAGCACCACGATTGGGCAGCAGCGCATTGACAATCTCCCGATCAACGGCCGCAACTATGTGAATTTTTCCCTGACCAATTCGCAGGTGCAGCGGGACGTTGCTCCCAGCATTGGCGCTGCGCCAACCTCCGGACTGAATTTTGGCGGCCAGCGCGCCCGCTCCAACGCCGTGAACGTAGACGGCATGGACGCCGTGGACAACTCGGTGAACGGAATCCGTTCTACGCTGTCACAGGAGGGCGTGCAGGAGTTCCAGATCATTACCAACGGCTATGAAGCTGAATACGGACGGGCTTCCGGCGGGGTGGTGAACATCATCACCAAATCCGGGACCAATGATTTTCATGGCAGCGTATTTGGCTATCTGCGCAACCGCAATTTCCAGGCGCAAAATCCGTTTACCAACACGCCTGATCCGGCTTACACTCGCGTACAGGCTGGATTGGCGTTTGGCGGGAAGCTGAAGAAAGACCGGACGTTCTATTTCTTCTCGTTTGAAACCACGCGGCGGCAGGAGACTGGGTTCTCCACAATCGGCGCGAACAATTTTGGCCTGGTGCCGCTGGCGAATGCAGCCAGCTTCGGCATTCCCACCGTCCCGGGATTCACGCCGCTGGTCACTCCGGCGCAGGCCGCGTTTCTTGGCGCTGCCGGATCAAACCCGCTGACGCAGCAATACGCCGCGCTGGCGGTCTTTGGTTCGGGAGTGGCATTGGCCGGAGTCCCGGGCAATCCGTTGCTTGGGCGGTTTGTAACCAGCAACAATCCTTTGCCCGCGTCGTTCCACAATCTGTTGAGCCAGGTGGGAAACTATCCAATCTCAGAGGCCACGGACATCTATTCACTGCGGTTGGACCACAAGATCAGCGCCAATCATTCTCTCCTGGTGCGCGGTGCGCTGAGCCCCAGTGACGTAACCGGAATACAGGTGAATGCGCAGAACCAGGACTTTGGCCAGAACGCCTTCTCCCGGACATCGACGCAGAACTATCACGACGGCAGCATTGGCGTGCAGGAAACGTGGATACTGGGCAACAACAAGATCAATGAAGCACGCTACCAATATTCGCGGCGCGGCTTGCTGTATAACTTTTCCCGCGGCCCGGGCGGCGGCGACGTGGCGGTAAATATTCCCGGCTTTGCTTTCTTTGGCCGCGAACCGTTTTCTTTTGTTAACCGCGTGGAGCAGCGGCACCAGATCAGCGACAACTTTTCACTGATCAAAGGACGCCACAGTTTCAAATTCGGCGGCGACGTGAATCATCTTCCCGTCACGGCGGATTTCACGGTGAACTTTGGCGGCGTTTACAACTTTGGCGAGTTGAGTCCGGACTCACTGGGGTTTCCGGCAGTACCGGGGCTGCCCGGTTTCAGCGCGGTGCAGGCGTATGGGTTGGGCATTCCGCAGGTGTTGATCCAGGGCGTGGGCAATCCGCATGATTCGTTCAGCATTACCACGCTGGGCTTCTTTGCCCAGGATTCATGGCGCATCCGCAACAATCTGACGCTGAATTATGGCGTGCGCTATGACTATGAACTTACGCCGGTATTTCCGGCGACTAATGCGCTTTCACAAGCGGCGCAGGATGCGCTGGGCATTACGCAGGGCATTCCGCGCGACAACAACAACATTGCGCCGCGCGTAGGCATTGCCTGGGACCCCAAGGGCAACGGCAAGACTGTGGTCAGGGCATCCTATGGCATTTTCTATGACCATCCGCTTCTGGCGCTGGCATTTGACTCTGACGTGGCTGACGGCAGCCAGGCGCCGCAATTCATTCTGTTTGGCGGAAGCCCGTGTACAGCAGCTTCCAGTCCGTCTCCAATTAATTTGAATGCCACGAACACGTTCCAGGGCAGCCTAGGCAACGCCAACTGCACGCCTCCGGGTTTGGCCACAGGGCTGAATTACCTGCCGGGACAGCAGCGCTTTAACGCAGCGCCCAATGCACCGTCACTGTTTACGAACCAGGCGTACCTGAGCGCTGGCGTTCCGTTGGTGTCACAGCCATTCGGCTTCCCCACGGGCAAGAACTTTGAATACGGCTATGCCGAACAGGCCGGCTTCTCCATTGAGCATGATCTGGGACATGAGTTCGCCGTAAGCGCCACTTATAATTTTACCGGCGGACATCACATCAATCGCCCCATCAACGTAAATCCGGCAAACCCCAAGGCGATTGTGGAGAACTGGGAGCGGGCCAATGCATGGGCCGTTGCCAATGCCCAGCCGTTGTTTACCAATCCGCTCACAATTGCCACCTGCAACGTGGGACCGGCGGGCGCGTTTGTACCACCTGCATTGTTGAGCTTCTTCCGCCCATCTGGAATCAATCCGTCACTCACGGCGGCATTTGCTCCATGCATGGGACTGGCTAATCTGGTGGCGGGGCAATACCGGCTTGGTCTGGGAGTTCCAGTTCCGTTTAGTGACATGGTGGGGAATTTCTCCAACGGCAGCTCGGTCTACAACGGGATGACGCTGAACCTGCGCAAGCGCATGAAGAACCACTTTGAGTTCCTGGCTTCCTATACGTGGTCGCATGCGATTGACGATTCCACTGATCTGCAGACCCTGCTCTCACCGCAGGACGACTTGCATCCGGAACAGGAGCGCTCCAATTCAACGTTCGATCAGCGGCACCGTTTTGTATTCAGCGGGGTTTACCAGAGCGGCAAAGTGGGCAGCGGATTCCTGGGCAAGTTGTTCCGTGACTTCACGCTGGCGCCGATCATCGAGTTCAGTTCCGGACGGCCTTTCAACATTATTACCGCCACGGACCAGAACTTTAACTTCAGCACATCCACGGACCGGCCCAACGCGGTTGCGCCGGGCACGGCCACCAATGCCTGCGGCTTCCCAGCGGTCCCTTCCAAAGCGTCGCCCACGGGGGCCTTCCAGGTCCCGTGCTTCATTGATTCGAACCCGCTGGACGGAGTGTTTACCGGCAGCCTGGACGGCAATGTGGGACGAAACACTGGAATCCGTCCAATGACCATATTTACGGACATGCGGATCGCCAAGACCATCAGCTTTAACGAACGGCTGAAGCTGCAGGGCATTGTGGATATGTTTAATTTCATTAATCGTTTCAACGTCGCCGATGTGAATACCCTTTATACGCAAGCGGGTACGCCAACGGCAGCGTTTGATCCGCGGCAGTTCCAGTTTGGCCTACGCCTCAGTTGGTAGGATTCCCTTAGGTAACCTGCGGCCCCGGTGTTTCCGGGGCCTTTTCCTTTCTATCCATGCCACAATCAGGGGAGAAAAGGTCAAACCCAGCGTTCGTTCGAACTAGTGGTTTCAAGGGAACACAGGGTTGCATGCTGCCGTTCGGCGGCCAGACTCGTCCAACAAACAGGTATGATGAGGGGAAATCTTGTGTTGACAGGGAGTTGCCCGGTGAAGCGTTTCAGCATTTTCGTTTTCGGCGCCGCACTGATGTTGCTGGTGGCGTGCGAAAGCAAAGACACAAAGAAATCGGCAACGCCGGTCACGCAGGCAATGGCGCCCAGCATCCAGCCGCCAGCAGGCCCTGAAGCGTTGCCCGTGTCCGCCAAGCAGCAAGCGCCCGCCCCCGCGCAAACGCCGCAGCCGGAAAAAGCTGATCCGGTGCCGGGCATGATTGCCGAGGCGGAAAAGGCCTATGACGCAGGACAGGCTGACTACAAAGCCGGACATCTGGACGCCGCGAAACAGGATTTTAACCACGCCGTGGACATCCTGATGCAAGGACCGGTCGATATAAAACAGGATGAACGCCTGCAACAGGAATTCGACAAGATCACGGAAGAAATCAACAAGCTGGAGATGAATGCTTTCAAACAAGGCGATGGTTTTGCCGAGCAGCAAGCCGAACCGGCCCCGATTGATGAAGCGAACCAGGTGACATTTCCGGCTGATCCAAATGTGATCGCCAAGGCCGCAGCCGACCTAAAAAACACGCAGTCCGACCTGCCCTTGATGATTAATGATTACGTGGCCGGCTATATCAATTATTTTTCCACCCGCGGACGCGGCGTTTTTGAAGGCGCATGGACCCGCTCAGGCCGCTACCGGGAGATGATCTTCCGCATCTTCAAGGAAGAAGGAGTTCCGCAAGACCTGATTTACATGGCGCAGGCCGAATCAGGCTTCAAGCCGCTGGCGCTCTCCCGGGCGCGGGCGCGCGGCATGTGGCAATTCATGGCCAGCCGCGGCGTTGGCTATGGCCTGCGGCGGAGCTGGTGGGTAGACGACCGGCAAGACCCGGAACGGGCGACCCGCGCCGCGGCAAGACACCTGAAAGATCTTTACAACCAGTTTGGCGACTGGTACCTGGCCATGGCGGCCTATAACTCCGGGCCAGGGAACGTGCAGCAGGCAGTCCGGCGCACCGGGTATGCGGACTTCTGGGAGCTTTATAAGCGCAACGTGCTTCCGGCTGAGACCAAGAATTACGTTCCCATCATTTTGGCCATGACGATTATGTCAAAGAACCCGGCGCAGTATGGGCTGGACGCAATACAGCCTGATCCGGCGTTGAAGTATGACGTGGAGACGGTGAACTATCCGGTGGACCTGCGCCTGGCGGCTGAGTGCGTGGACGTGCCAGTGGAACAAATGATCGACTTAAACCCCAGTTTGCTGCGTCGCACAACGCCCAAGGACCAGCCGTTTGATCTGCACCTGCCCATGGGATCAAAAGCCAGATACGAAGCCGCCATAGTCACGATTCCCGCAGAAAAGCGTGTGGCGTGGCGCTACCATAAGGTGCAGCCAGGAGACACGCTGGCCGGCATTGCACGCAAGTACCGCACCACGGAACGGGCCATTGCCCAGGCCAATGATCTGCACGGCAATGAGCTTGCGCCAGAGGCAAAGCTGGTGATCCCGGTGAATGGGGCAGGCGCGGATGGAAAGATCGCTTATTCCCGATACGCTTCACACTATAAAACGCATACCGGCGACACGGTGCTTACAGTCTCTGAAGATTTTGGCGTTCCGCCAGAGCGTTTGCGGCGCTGGAATGGGCTGAAAGGGAATGATTTGCGCCGTGGCCGTATCCTATTGATTTATAAGCCGTTGGGTCCGGGCGAGGCCGACAAAGCACCAGCCAGAAGGCGCAAGAAGACGGCCAAGGGGACGGCCAAGCCAAAATCCAGCACAGCCGCAGCAGCCAGCCAGAAACAATCCCTGAATGCGAAGAGCCAATGACGGCTTGATTATTCGCGCCGCACGTTGCACACTGGTTTCGCCGAATGTTGACACGCAAATCATCTGACTTGGTATAATCCGCGCCTGAATATTTTGCGGGGTTGTGAATTTTTCTGGCGGCCTTAATTTTCTGGAGGACACATGAGCTTTTACGACGAGACCCTCAAAGCTAGACATGAGGACGACATGGACGACGACTACGGCGAAATCGGCGGCTACGGCAGCAGCTCAACCGAAGAGGACTACGAGGAAGAAGAGGAAGAGTCGATTGGGGCCGAAAGCGGCGGTGGCGCCGAGGAGTCAATAGGCGGAGAAGCTCCTGCACCCATGAGCGCCCCCGCGCCCGCCCGCAGCAGCGGCGGCAAAAAGAAACCCGCAGCCAAAAAGAAAGCGGCAGCAAAGAAAAAACCAGCCGCCAAGAAAAAGCCCGCCGCTAAAAAGAAACCCGCGGCCAAAAAGAGCGGCAAGAAAGCCCCGAAAAAAGCGGCCAAGAAAAAAGGCGGCAGCAAGAAGAAAAAGGGCGGCAAGAAAAAGAAATAAGCCAAAAAATTCTGGGATGGAAAGGCCGCGAGAGATCGCCGGCCTTTTTTATGGGCGCTTCGCTCCCAATAAACAGAGCGCCTCTTGCTCCATACCTTAGCTGACAGGCTTTGGCGAGGCAATCAAAAAGCCCGCCGACTATACCAAAGTATCGGCCAATACCTTAGTCCAATTGTTTCAGCTTTCGCGCGCTGCTGTAATCGCTTCCGCGCATCCGATTTAAGGTTTCATTCGATTTTAAGGTTTCATTCTATGATCGGCCAAAACAGTGCCGGACTGCCGCATGGTTGAAAAACTCGGCGGCGAGGCTACTGAATTCACCTTCAATTCGAGAGGAGATTTTTTATGAACGCGTCCAGCGGAGCCATGACCTCATCCACCAGCGTGTACAACACCCGCGCGTTCTGGGAGCGCTTATGGCGCACGAGCGGCATCCAATCCGTCGGCTGCTTCTTCATCGCGTATCTCGTTTACGGCGCTCCGCCGCAGGCCGGCGCGCCGGCTGACGCATTCGCCGCCTTTTACGACAGCCATCACACGCGGATACTGATCGCTGCGGTAGTTTCCGGCTTTGCGATCCTCAATCTCCTGTGGTTTGCGGCGGCGCTCAGGACCACCTTGGCGGATGCGGGACAAGACGGCTGGGGCGCGGCGGCAACCGCTTCCAGCGCAGTGGTCGGATCGCTGTTCTTTCTGCTCATCACGGTGAGCGCGGCCCTGGCATACTCCATCGCCGGGCCCGGAAATCAGGCCCTCGCATCGAGAATGAATGACTTCACGTGGGCCTGCGTTGTGCTGACTTCGTTTCCGCGCGCGATGCTGATCATGGCCGGGTCGTTCGGGCTCTGGCGGGCCGGGCTGATCTCGAACGCGCTGTTCACGGCGGGTGTCACAGCCGTGGTGCTCGTTTTTCTGGGCAGCACCACGTGGATAAGCGGTGGATTCTGGGCCCCGGACGGCGCCTATTCGCGGTTCGTCTCGCCTATCATCGGTCTTCTGTGGATCGTGGTGGTAAGCCGAGTCCTCTTGACACGAAGTCCTGCTACACGTGTTGGGTGGTGACGCCGATGCTGGCCGCACGTTTATAATGGCCTGACTTTGCAGGACCGTCCAGAAAGCGGATAGTGGTGACTGCACTAAGCTTCTTAACGCAAAGGGAGGCCTATGCGAGACGATAATTCAAAATCTGGGCCAGCCGACCCAACCCGCCGCGAATTTCTTGTAAACACGGGCAGCGCTGCCGCAGCAACCGTTGTAGGCGCATGCTTGCCAGTACACGCTCACGCAACCGGCCAGAGCGGTCCAGCCGTTAACGGGCCGAACATCGAGGGGGCCCTGCCGATCACGCTGCGCATTAACGGGAAAGACCGGCAGCTCCGTATTGACCCCCGGACCACTCTGCTGGATTGTCTCCGCGAAACCGTTGCCCTCACGGGAACGAAGAAAGGCTGTGACCACGGGCAATGCGGCGCATGCACAGTGCATGTGAACGGCAGGCGCGTCCTTTCCTGCCTTACTCTCGCCCTGCTTCTTGATGGGGAAGAGATCACCACCATCGAGGGGTTGGGAACTCCGGATGCGCTGCATCCGATGCAGGCAGCGTTCCTTTCGAATGATGGATACCAATGCGGATATTGCACCTCAGGCCAGATCATGTCGGCAGTTGCGCTGCTTAAGGAACCGTGCGGACCTGACGATGCAGCAGTCAAGGAACTTATGAGCGGCAACATCTGCCGCTGCGGGGCCTATGCCAATATTGTTGCCGCGATCCAGCAAGTCCGCAGGAAAGCCTAACCGCAAGCCAAGGGAGTTCGCCATGCGTACCTTCGAATTTATGCGCCCGCAAAATGCCGCGGCAGCCGTGACCACTGCCGCGCAGGCGAAGACTGCACAGCAAGGTGCAGATGTAAAATTCCTCGCCGGTGGCACGACGTTGATTGATTTGATGAAGCTGGAGGTCGAAACGCCGGCGCGGCTGATCGATGTCAACCGGTTGCCGTTCGACAAGATCGAAGAGGTTCCTGGAGGCGGGCTGAAGATCGGAGCCACGGTCCGCAATTCGTATCTCGCCTATCATCCAGCGGTACAACGGGATTATTCGGTGCTGTCGCAGGCCATTCTCGCCGGTGCATCGGCGCAGATTCGCAATATGGCCACCACCGCAGGTAATCTGCTGCAGCGGACGCGCTGCATGTACTTCCGCGATACAGCAATGCCCTGCAACAAGCGCGATCCCGGGAGTGGCTGCCCAGCCATCACGGGCAGTAACCGCATGCTTGCTATTCTGGGGACAAGTGAACATTGCATCGCCACTAATCCATCGGACATGTGCGTAGCGCTCGCCGCGTTGGAGGCCACCATCCAGGTGCAGGGGCCCAAGGGTCCACGCACGATTCCCATTGCCGACTTTCATCTTCTGCCAGGGAACACGCCGAACCGCGAAACAGTGCTGGAGCCGGGCGACCTCATTACGCATGTGACGCTTCCGCCCCCAATTGCCGGCAGCAAGCAAGTCTATTTGAAGCTGCGCGACAGGGCATCGTACGAATTCGCCCTTGCCTCCACCGCTGTCGTGCTTTCCGCCACTGGCGGCAAGGTAACCAAGGCGTGCATTGCTTTTGGCGGTGTGGGCACCAAGCCATGGCGCTCCCATGACGCGGAAGCCGCGCTGACCGGTCAGCCTGCCGATGATGCCAATTTCCGCAAGGCTGCTGAAGCGGCCTTGCGTGGCGCCAAGCCGCAGACCGAGAACAAATTCAAGATTGAGTTGGCCAAGCGCTGTCTGACACACGCCCTGAAAATGGCGTCGACAGCCTGATTCCACCGAAGGAGCGAACATGCCGGCTACACAACTAACTCCGATTGGTCACGATACGCCCCGAGTGGAGGGCCCACGCAAAGTCAGCGGAGTGGCGCAGTACACTTCCGACTTTCACTTTCCAGGGATGCTTTACGCCGTTCCCGTCGGAGCGACGATCGCCAACGGAAGAATCACAAAGCTGGATACCGGCGCCGCCGAGAAGATGCCCGGCGTACGCGCCATTTTGCACCGGCAGAATATTGGCAAGATTTTTCGTTCCACTGCAGGGCCGGGGTTTGCGGGGATTTGCGAAGAACGCCGCCCACCTTTCGAAGATGATGTGGTCCGATACTACGGCCAATACATTGCGCTGGCGGTAGCCGAGACGTTTGAGACAGCGAAGGCCGCCGCTGATGCGGTGCGCGCAACCTACGCTCCAGAAAAACCGAACGTCGATCCGCACCTTGCCGCCGACGATGAACCCGGCCAGGTCATGACGACCTTTGGTCCGCGTAAACGCTTAGACAGTCAGCGCGGCGATCCCGACGCTGCTTTTGGCAGCGCGCCGGTCAAGCTCGACTACACATATGTCACGCCATTCGAAACTCACAACCCGCTTGAGCCGCATTCCACTACCGCAGTGTGGGAGGGACCAACCCTCACGCTGTACGAATCTTCGCAGGGAGTCGTTAATCTGCGCAGCGTGCTTTCACAAATGTTCGGTTTGCCGAACGAGAATGTCCGCGTGATCACTAAATTCGTGGGCTCGGGCTTCGGCAGCAAACTGTGGCCGTGGACCGTATGCCCGTTGGCGGCGGCGGCGGCCCGGCAAGTCGGCAGGCCGGTAAGAGTGGTGCTCGGCCGCAAAATGATGTTCCATGCCGTCGGTCACCGGCCACGAACGCAACAGCGCGTCCGGCTCGGCGCAACGCCTGAGGGCAAACTGGTCTCGCTGCAGCACGACTACATCTACACGCGATCGATGCTGGACGCTCATCACGAAGATTGCGGTGAAGCCACGCCCTTTCAATACAGCGTTCCCAACCTGCGCGTAAGCTTCGGCCGCGCCAGGCGAAACATCGGGGGCGGCGCGGACATGCGCGGCCCCGGCCGGGTGCCCGGACTGTATGCGACTGAATCGGCCATGAATGAACTGGCCCGCCAGCTCAAAATCGATCCGGTCAAACTTCGCATCATCAATGAGCCCAAGATCGACGAGGGCCTCGGAATCCCGTTTTCATCGCGCCATCTGGTGGAATGCTTTCAGCTCGGCTCGGAAAAATTTGGCTGGTCCAAACGCAACCCTGCGGTCGGCTCGATGCAGCGCGATGGCCTGACATTGGGCTGGGGAATGGCAGGGTGTTCATGGATCGCAGCACGTTTCGACGCTGCAGCCAGCATTCAATTACGCGATGACGGCACCTGCCGAGTCGCCAGTGCCACACAAGATATCGGCACCGGCACGTATACCATCCTGGCTCAACTGGCTTCGGCGAGAACGGGCGTGCCGCTCGAAAAGGTGGAAGTCGAGCTGGGCGACACATCGCTCCCGGAAGGGCCGCTCTCGGGTGGGTCCGTCGCTACAGCATCGGTGGTGAATGCGGTACTTTCAGCAGCCGACCAGGCGATTGGATCGCTAAAAACGGCGGCAGTGTCAACTCCGGGATCTCCGTTTGTAAATCACAGCCCTGGCGATTTAGCGTTTGAGAACGGCCTTCTCTTCCTGAAAGCCGACGGTGCGGCGAATGGCGTACCTTTCGCCGACCTGCTGCGGCGCGCCAAGCTCGGCCTGGTGAATGGCAGCGGCAACTCACCAGCGACCTTCGGAAATCCTAAGCCGAAATTCTCGACGCACTCATTTGGTTGCCACTTCGCTGAGGTAACGTGGCAGCCGGAGATCGCCCGTCTGCGGGTCAGCCGGGTTGTGACGGTGATCGACGCGGGGCGGATCATTAATCCACTGGCCGGCCGTAACCAGATCCAGGGCGCAGTGGTAATGGGGATCGGCATGGCCTTGCTTGAGCACACCTCGTACGATCCCCAGAATGGCGCTCCAATCAACAGCAGCATGGCTGATTACATTGTTGCCGTGAACGCCGATGCGCCACCGGTCGAAGTACATTTCCTCGACTTCCCTGACAAAGAGCTCAACGAAGTGGGTGCGCGCGGAATTGGGGAGATCGGCTTGACGGGCATCGCCGCAGCGATCACCGACGCGGTCTATCATGCAACCGGCGTTCGCGTACGGGAATTGCCGGTAAGGATCGAAGATTTATTGGCGTGAGGCTTGCCGAGGGAATGCTGGATAACAGATCAGGGGAACGTGACGTAGACTCTCAAATGAGCCAGAATCGCGGATGCAAATGCTGAAATTGTTCTTTGACAAATGGAGACGGAAGCAAGTCGAGCGAACGAACCAGACATCGGTGCAGAAACAAACCCGCCTGCCAAAAGAAGGCAGGCGGCATTCCTAGAATAACCCGGGCTTAGATATCCCAGGCTTACGCGTAAATTCCGCGCAGCTTGATGGTGTGTGCCACGCGGCTGATAGCGAGCATGTAAGCGGCGATCCGATTGTTGACGCTGTGCGTGTCAGAGAAATGCACCACGTCTTCAAAGGCCTCGCGCAGAATGAATTCCAGTTGTTCATTGACTGCCGATTCCTTCCAGAAATAGCCCTGGCGGTCCTGCACCCATTCAAAGTAGGAGGCGGTGACGCCGCCGGCGTTGGCAAGAATGTCTGGGATGATGAAGACCTTTTTATCGGCAAGGATTTCATCGGCCGCGGCCGTGGTGGGACCGTTGGCGCCTTCGCAGATGATCCTGGCCTTGATGCCCGACGCGTTCTGGCTGGTGATGACGTTCTCAGTGGCCGCGGGAATCAGGATTTCACAGTCCGCCAGAAGCAGTTCCCTGGGATCGGCGGCCTCAGCGCCGGGGAAGCCGACGATTGTCTTGTTGCGGTCACGATGTTCCAGCAGATTGTCAATGTTGATCCCGTTCTTGTTGAAAAGACCGCCATCGTATTCCGCAATGCCGATGATTTTGTAACCGCCGTCAGACATCAATTTGGCTGCGTTGGAGCCCACATTGCCAAAGCCTTGAATAATCACACGCGTGGATTCACGGCCCATCTCGAATTTTCTGAGGGCCTCGTCGCAATTGATCATCACGCCGCGTCCGGTGGCTTCACGGCGGCCTCTGGAGCCGCCGATGTTGATCGGCTTGCCTGTCACAACCGCGGTAACAGTTTGCCGCATGTGCATGGAATAGGTGTCCATCATCCAGGCCATGGTCTGTTCATTTGTGTTGACGTCAGGCGCTGGAACATCTTTTTCCGGACCCAAAAATTCAATCAGTTCAGCGGTGTAGCGGCGGGTCATCTTTTCCAGTTCCGCAAGGCTCATCTTCTTGGGATCGACAATAATTCCGCCCTTGGCTCCGCCAAACGGAATATTGACCACGGCGCATTTCCAGGTCATCCAACTGGCCAGTGCGCGCACTTCATCCAGCGTGACGTCCGGCGAGTACCGCACGCCGCCCTTGGCTGGCCCGCGCGCAATGGAGTGTTGGACGCGGAAGCCGGTAAACACTTCCAGCGTCCCGTTGTCCATGGCCACGGGTATATGCACGATGATTTCACGCTGTGGATAGCGCAGAATTTTCCACAGTCCTTCATCCAGGTTAAGTTTTTGTGCGGCAAAATCAAAGCGAGCTGCCTGTGCTTCCCAGGGGTTCAGCTCCTGTTCAAGCGATACGGTTTTCATCTTTGCTCCAAGGGAATTTCAAACGGAAAAGTATGGCGCACCAGTATTGTAAGCACACCTTGGGAATTCAGCATCCATCCTGTAGTAATATATCTCGCAATTCGATCTTTCCGGATCGATGGCCCTGGTTTTCCCGGTTATCAATTATAGCCGTTCCCCTGATGGCCCCCTTTCAGGCAGAAGCCAGAGCCGGCTCAGTTCGGCCACATTGCCAGATCGTCGAAGAAAGCGTTGGCGGCAAGACCACGCGTAGTCAGGTTCGCGGTGGCAAGTCCATGTCCTCCGCGTGTAGGCCATCCGGTTGGATCGTCTTTTGTGCGCTGGCAACATGCGGAGTGGTGCAATCCGTTTTCCGCTTGGAAATCGCTCCATTGGAATTTGCCCGCCGGACAAACGGAAGCTTGGCTCGATAACGCTGCTTCCTAAAATGTTGCTTATCTCGCGTTTACGGCCTGTCGCATTATGACCGCGTTGATGCATCATAGGGGGAAACTATGGCAAGAGTACTCCTGGTTGGTTACTTCGCTGAACTTCTGCAGGAACGCCAGAACATGTTGCAGGCTGCGGGCCATGATGTCACCGTTGCCGCGTCTCTGGCGGCAGCCACCGCCGCCATTGAACAGCAGATTTTTGATGTTGCCATTATGGGCTTCAGCGTTCCTGAAGAAGAGCGCAACCAGATGGCCCTGGCGCTCAAGCAAAAAATGCCTTCCACCAAAATCATTATGATCTATTATTCCAGCGTAAAGAACACTGAACTGGCTGACGCGCTCATGCAGACCACCGCCAGCGCTGAAGAAATAGTGCGTGCCGTCAATCACATGGTGAGCTTGCAGGACCGTTCCCGGCCCGCCTGACCGCGCGGCCCCACGAAATTGTGCTGGCATAAATTGCTGTTCGCCCGAAGGGCGCATCTCCGTGGCCTCCGGCTGTTATCCTTAAGCCTGCTGACGGAAAGCATGCTTTTATGACGCCAGAAAACCCGACGCCGCCAAATACCACGCCGCCAAAACCTGATGCCCAGCCGCTCACGCAGGCGCAAAAAGCCTCTCTTCTGCTGGACCTGCACCACCGCGATGTTCCTTTGGTCCTTATCAACGCCTGGGACGCCGCCAGCGCCGCCATGGTCGCTCATTGCGGACTGCCGGCCATCGCCACCAGCAGCGCCGCGCTCGCCAACGCCCTTGGTTATCCCGATGGACAACATCTTCCCTGGGACGAAATGCTCCATATGGTCAAGCGTATTGCTGAGACAGTCCAGGTGCCGGTCACAGCCGATATTGAAGCGGGCTTTGCCGCCGACCTGCAGGGGCTTGAAGCGTCTATCACGCAGATCATCGCCGCCGGGGCCGTTGGCGTAAACCTTGAAGATGCTTTGTCTGGACATGAGCATTTTGGTCAGCTCTATTCGGTTGCCGATCAGGTGGCCCGTATCCAGGCAGCGCGACGCGCTGGTGAAATGGAGGGAATCCATCTCGTTATCAACGCCCGCACAGACGCCTACTGGCAAGCCGGTGTCCAGCCGGAAGAAGCCATGCGCAACACGCTTGAACGCGGCCAGGCCTATCTCGCCGCCGGTGCCGACTGCATCTTTGTCCCCGGCTTGCGCCAGCCCGGCCACATCAAGACCGTCGTCGATCATCTCCGCGGCGTCGGCCCTAATGCCGCCACCCAAGCCGATACCAAAGTTGCAGTTAATACCGACACTAAATCCGCAGTCAAAGCTGATACCAAAGCCGCTGTCAATGCCGCAACCCAAGCCGCCAGCAAAGCTGCGGTCAATATTTTGGCCGGACCAGGCGTCCCGCCAATTCCTGAACTCGCCAGATTGGGGGTCAAGCGCGTGAGCTACGGATCAGGCCCCCACCGCGCCGCCATGGGCCTGCTCCGCCGCATGGCCCATGAAGCCAACGCTGCAGGAACCTACGCCGCACTCACGGAAGGTGCGGTGCCCTACGCCGAGATCAATGGATTGTTTGGGAAGTAGCAGCTTTAGCACTTAGCCTTCAGCACCGAAGCCATGGGTGTCTCTGGTAGTAAGTTTTCCGCGTCGTCGGGCTGCGCTTGAGGCCGCAGAAAGAAAAGCTACTTTTGACAAACGGGACAATAATGCGTCCCTCGCCCGGCAACCACGATTTTTTTGATCGGTGTTTTGCACTTTAAGCAGGGCTTGCCTTCGCGGCCATAGGCGCGATGCTGGATTTGAAAATATCCCGCTGCGCCGTCGGCATCCACGTAATCAGAGATAGACGATCCGCCCGCGGCAATCGCCAACCGCAGCACTTTTTGCAGGGCCGCGTGCAGCTTTCGCAGCTCGGCGCTGGTGAGTGTATGGGCGCGGCGGCGTGGCCGGATGTGTGCGCGGTGCAAGGCTTCATCAGCGTAGATGTTTCCCACTCCGTGCAGCAGTTTTTGGTTGAGCAGCGCGGCTTTGATGGGCGACTTGCTCCCGTGGAACAAACGGGAAAATTCTTCCAATTCAATCTGGAGCGGTTCTGCTCCCGGTCCGGTGAAGCTAGTATGCGTTACCTCCAGCCGGCCAAAGCGCCGCGGATCGACAAAGCGCAGCTCTTTGCCTGAAGCCATTTTGGCCACCAGGTGCGTATGCGGGGGCAAGTCCATGTCTGGATTGGCCACCAGCATCTGCCCCGTCATGCCCAGGTGAACGATCCATTGCGCGCCTACCGGATTTTTGCCTGATCTAAGATCAAAGACGATGTGTTTTCCCACACGGCGCACTCGTTGCACGGTTGCGCCTTCGAGGGTGCGGGAGATTTCCGCAGCAGGGGATTTTAGCGGCTCCGGCTTGTTGCCCAGCCAGACGGATTCAATCCGGTCTCCGGCCACGCGTTTGTTCAGGCCGTTGGCAATGGTTTCAACTTCAGGTAGTTCGGGCATCTTTTTTTGGCGCCTACGAATTCTAGCCAGGTTCTGGCATACAGCGTCAATCATCTCACGCTCCCATGCAAAGCTGCATGTGCTTTGCATCCAGGCTCAGGGCATGTTTTCGATTTGGCAGAGGGAT
>DATBCN010000287.1:0-3174 GCA_036270475.1 Candidatus Angelobacter sp.
ACATCACGGTTCTGCTGGATGTCATATATCCTGCCCAGATAGATGTGGCTCCAGGCCAGCATCCGCGAATCATGCACGGACTGCACTGCCTCTTCAAAGCTGACCCGCGCTTCTTCCATTTTTCCGTTAAGCGTGGCAATCCTGGCCAGGATAAACGCGGCATGACCTGGTGCATCGCCGCCGTGGTTGTGCTGCAGCACCTCGCTCGCGATCTTTTGCGCGCCTTCATGGTCGCCTGCCGCAAGTTTCTGCTCCGCGATGTTCAGCAGCCTGTCTTCATTCGGCGCTGGTTGCACCGCGCTCACAATCTCCGGCGTCGCCTGGTCACGGAATGTCACTTCACGTGCGCGCTTCCTCTCGCGGTCAAGGCTCACCAGATGCAGCAGATTGCCGTAAGCATTCTTCAATCCCACCGATTCTTTTTCAAAGTCGCCCAACTGCTCATAAAAAAACCGGGTCAGCACAAACCCTTCTTCCACTGAACGCTGCACATAAGCGTTGCGTGCCGCCTCATTGGACTTGGCAATTGTGGTGCGCGCTTCAATCGCGCGGATCAGGCACTCATTCACCATGAGAGAAATATCGTTCTTAAAGGCTTCCCCCATCGGCGCCCTGTGCAGGTCTTCCAGGATAGGTTCAAGCTGCTTGAGCGCGGTTCCGTGTGAGAGCGCCAGCGGATCGAGCACAAAATGAAGGTATGTGTGCCGGACCTCCGGGAACCGCACGTGCCCTTCGCGGTCCGGCGAGATCACCATGTAATAGTTGCTGCCAAAATTTCTCGAATCCACTTGCGCCGGTGACAGCAGCGGCTCCAGATAAACCACAAATCGCTGCCCCGGATAGTTGCTGAAAGGCACTTTTAAATAAAGATCGGTCTGCGTGAGCACCTGCGACACGGGATCATGAAGCCGATTGACCAATGCCTGATATTCGCCTAGATGCTTCTGCCAGATCGACTGAATACCTTCCACCTGATAGAACTTTTTGAGCGGTGAGATGACTCCCAGAACGCGCGCGGCATCTGGCGCAAGATCGGCTTCTGAAAGTACAGGAGCAAAGTCAGGTGGCGGCCCCAACTCCAGGGCAAGTGAGAGATAAGGCGTTACATCATTGTCCCTGCCCGGGAGCTGGTGGTCGATCCAGAATTGGCAAACCGCATTGCGTGCCTGCCGCGCTTCTGGCGATTGCTGGGTGGCGCTCTGAATTTCAGCGCGCACAGTCTGGCGCAACGGTAATGAAGCTTCCAGGCCAGCGTCATACCCGCAACTGTTCAGGGCCGCCGCCAGGGTAAAGAATGTCTCGCTCACTTCCAACTGGGCCTTGGTGGCCTGGGCAAGTGATGTCCCTGAAGCCGCCGTAAGCAGCAGAGACCATAGGAATGGATGAAATTTCCGCCTCAGTGTTCCCCTCCAAACGTCTGGGAATCTTAAGTTTAGGCCAGAAAAACAGAAAGGGTCAAACACTGGTTTTGTCTCTCCAGTTTTGACCCTTTAAAACGAAGTTGTGGCCCTAGCCTCTCACATTGACGTGCGAGAAGGACATGATTGCCTTTCCCGGGACGGGACGTCCAAAGGACTGGGCAGGCGCAAAAATCGTGAATAGCAGAGCGCGGTTCAGTTGTTCCCGCACTTCTTCGTCGTCCCGCCCGGAAATGATGCGGTAGTTTTCCACCCGGCCGCTGGCATCCACATAAGTTTCGATCACCACGGGTGAATCCAGGTTCAACTGGTTCTCAGGATACTCAGAAAGCTGCAGGCGGGGCGGAGTGTAAAACGTTGATGGAACATCGTCATTGGCGCTGACCTGTGCCGGCACCAGCAGGACTATCAATGCGCCAAAAAAGATCACCGCGGAAATTACGCCTGCGGTAGCCGGGAACATAAAGCCCTGGAAAGTGTTTTCCAGGCGCAGACGGTAACGCTGGAATGCCCCCAGCGAGTTTTGTGACCGCTTACTGGAAATAGCCACGCGGATCTTCAGCGCCAGGTCAGAGGGGGGCTGACGGCGGCCAAGAGATGAAACCAGCAATTGCGTGTTTTCCAAAAGAACGTATTCTTTCTGGCAGTCCGCGCATTGCACCAGGTGCCCGGAGACTTCATGCATCTCCGTGCCGGTTACAACGCGGTCCAGATACGATGAGAGCAGGGGCCGGGCCTCTGTACACCTCATGACTGTGCCTCCAATTCTGATTGGGCCGGCGAACGATACCCCGGCTTGTTTCCCCCCACGTCAGAACCCATTTCCCTAACAAAAGTCTCCAGTCTTTTCTTCAGCGCATCACGGCCGCGAATCAGCCGCGATTTTACGGTACCCAGCGAAATCTGCAGCACTTCCGCAATCTCTTCATAGGCAAGCCCTTCAATATCGCGCAACACTAAAGTTGTACGATACGGCTCAGGGACTTGTTTCAATTCCAACTCCACCCGAGCACGGATTTCCTCATGGGCGAAAATCTCCAGCGGCGAATCCCGTTTATCGGCAATCGTGTCGCACAGGCCAAAGGAGTTTCCATCATGGTCTACCTGCGCTTCCATGGATGTCTCCTTGCTCTTATGCCGGAACCACCAGCGCCTCTGGTTGGAAGCCTCGTGAATCGCGATGCGGTAGAGCCACGTCTTCAGGCTGCATTCGCCGTTAAAACGCTTCATACCGCGAAAGACTTTCAGAAAAACTTCCTGGGTGGTGTCCGCCGCATCTGTAGGGTCAGTCAGAATGCGGTACACAAGGCTGTAAATCGGCTGGTGATAATGGGTCACAAGCCAGCTGTAAGCCTCTTCAGAGCCGGCCTTGAGCTCGGCAATAATTGAAGCTTCTTCGGCTCTTATGCCGATTGCGCTGGCGATGTTTCCCAATGCTGTTACTCCCGCCACTCTTCTCATGGCGTCACCCCAATTTTCTCAAGATATGGGCGCCGCTACAACTAATTTAGCGGTAACGGCAGTAACCTGCCCATGGGATACAGCAATTCCTTCAGATAGATAGACCCCATTAAGGGGTCACAAGTTCCAGCTTCTTGGAAATTAGTGAGGGGAAGAAGAAGCCTGTGCAGGAGTCGTCGGGCCCTGTGCGGGTGGCGTGGAAGTCTTTTTCTTTGTGGATTTTGGACGTTTCTTAGGCGGAGTATCGTTTTCATCGATCACAACCACTTTTTTCCCCGGAACAAGGGTTCCTGGG
>DATBCN010000288.1:0-2044 GCA_036270475.1 Candidatus Angelobacter sp.
ACCTGTAGGTGCGGAGATGAGCGTGGTCCGGCCCGCAAGGATATGCGGCCAGCCCTGCTCCTGTGGCTCAGTGGGTGTACCGAATTTGTTGATGAACCATTCCTGGATCAGGGGGTGGGCCCAAGCCAGGGATTCGGGAACCGGGGGATGCATTTATCTATTATAAATGAGTTTCGTAAAGAATTCGCCTAAAAAACCGGGGGCGTTCAATTGGATTCGGCCCATCGCCATTGGCTCTTATTTCTTTTGTGCCAGGGCGCTTTGTTGCACCCGGTAGAGCGGCACGACAAGGGCCTCTTCTACGGTGGGGATTTTCCAGTCGAGCAATTTCACGCGCCATTCTTCGGCGGCAGCCTTGGCGTTGGCTTTCTGGTCAGCGGTTACAAGCAGGCGAATGGAGACAGGATTCATGAAATCCTGCTCAAGCTGGGCCACGGCGTCATGGTATTTCTTCTGGGCCAGCAGGATAGTGCCAGCAGCGCCGCTATACGTTCTCTGAATGCTGATGGACCCCGAGCCAGCCATGGTCTGGAGTTCAGCAAGCAGCTTCTGCGCGGTAGCGAGATCCTTGCGCGCGATAGCATGTTCCACGCGCACACGCAAAATGCGCGCCCGTTCTTCATCCAGATCGGCCTTGGCAACCGCATCTTTGTTGGCAGAGAGCACGGTTTCAGCCTGATCGAGTTCCTTGGCCGCCGCATCATGGTCAGTCTGGTACATCGCCATGATGCGATGGGCCCGCGCCTCCCACATCCACTGGCCCATGGCATGAGCGCTTTCAGCGGCCTGGCGATAGGCTTTATCGGCTTCGTCAAACTTCTGCTCGCGAAGCCACGTCATGGCGGATTTCTGAATGTACTCCGCTTTCACGCCATTGCTGGGCGCTTCATGGATGGCCTTGTCATACTCGGCGCGCGCGCGTTCCTCCTGGCCCATCACCGCATATGTCTCGCCCAGCTCTTTCTGCGAGATATAGAACGTTGGATCGATCTTCAGGGCAATGTGGTACTGCTCCAGTGCGTCATCAAAACGTCCGGACATGCGGAGCATCTCGCCATAGGAATCATGCGGGTTGGGCTCGTTGGGAAGAAGGCTTACATACTTGGCCATGGACTCGATGGCTTTGTCATATTCACGGCTGCGCGAATACAAATATCCCATCTGGTTGTACGCCGTTGCGTAGCCGGGATCTTCCGCCAGGGCCTTCAAGGTAAAAGTTTTAGAGCGCTCATACTCATCGAGCTTGTAAAGCCAGTAACCGATCAGGAAGTTCAGACGCTTGTCATGAGAATACATCTGCGCCACATCATTCATGGCCTGGATGCCTTCCACATAATTGTTTTCATGCGCGCCAGCCATCCAGCGGACCATTGACTGCTCCGCCGGCGTTGCGGAATTCATGAACGCTTTGGCTTTGGCGCGGTCCTGGCTCTCTTCCGCGGGATCAGAGGTGGTGAAGCATATCCATGTATAGGCAAGAGCGAACTTTGGGTCCAGCGCCACCGCTTCACGCCAGTCACGCAGGGCAAAGTTCCAGCGATGGTTTTCATAATGCACCATGCCGGTCTCAAAATAACGGGCAGCGGCAGCCGATGAAGTGGTGACAGGAAACTTCTTCTCTTTGCCATTGCCGGTTTTCTTTCCCGCAGCAGTTTGCGAATAGGCAGCGGTAACGGCCACAGCCATCAAAAGCGCGATCATCCAGCGTGACAGTCGCATGGGAAAACTCCAAGGTGTATTGGAGCCTATCCGCACATGGGCCACAACATGACGAAGGTAACTGTTGCCGTCGGGTTGGTAATTCCCCGGATACATGGTATTGACGCCAGTGGGCGGTGATTTTTGGCCTTCCTTACCAGCCGGTTTCCATTGGGAAACGCCTGATTTTTCCTGTTCCGCGGCTGGAGCGGAGTGGTGTCCTAACCAAAGCAATGAGAGATTATGACCCCGCCTATGTCCGGATTCCGTATCCCGGCGGCGATGTTCCAGCCGGAACCGGCGTCTGCACGGATGAGATCATTCGCTCTTACCGCGCATTGGGAAT
>DATBCN010000289.1:0-1974 GCA_036270475.1 Candidatus Angelobacter sp.
CGACAAAGGTCACTGCGGGGCTGATTCAAAGAATTTCTGTTGAAGCCAACTTCAGCAGCCCGGCCTGCGTCAAATTTCCACAGAGGTGAGTTTCCAATGTTTGCCATTTTCTTTATTCTGCTCGTGATGTGGGCCCTGGGAATGATCAGCAGTTACACCTTTGGCGGCGCCATTCATCTGCTGCTGGTGTTTGCCTAGATCGTGCTGGTCATTCGCTTGTTTCAGGGCCGTAGCGTGGCCTGATTCAGCTTCATCGACTCTCTGAAACTTCCAGCTTGATCGCCACGGAATATTTTCCGTTTTCTTCCACAATCAGGTTTTGGCCGCGATTGCCAATCGTCCTGAAAAAATCCGGACTGTTGATTTCAGTATCCAGATTCAAACTTTCCATCGCCACCACGCGGTAGCTTCCTGGCGCAATTCCACGGAATGTAAATTTGCCTTTCCCATCGGCGCTGGTGCGACGGAACAGATCAGGTGGTCCAGGCTCCGGGACATCGGGCGCCAGCAACACGGAGCCGCGTGTAGGCTGGTCTTTGGCGTCGAATAAAAGTCCTTCAACGTGGCCGCCCGCGGGGCTCAACACCAGTTCTATTTCGCCCCGTCTGCCGCTCACAACAACGTTGTCGGGCGGCACATCATGCCCGGCAAGCGTTACGGATTTTAGGTAGTAGTCTTCCTGCAAGTTGCGGATGACGGCGCGGTAACGCCGTTCCGGGCGAAGTTGTGTTTCAAATTTATATTCCGGCGCGCGCGCGCTGGTAAAAATTCGCGGCAACAGTCCCTCGCCGGCAAACTCAATCACCACTCTGCCAAGCGGGTTGCGCTGGATTCCGGCAACAGTCACATGTCCCGCGGCGGCAAAATCGGGCAGAACGGAGACTTCTACGTTCTGCGCTCCTTGATCGCCCACTTCCACGGTCTGCTCGCCTGCATACGATAGTCCGTCTTCGGTATAGCTGCCGCGCAAGGTATATGTGCCGGGCGCTACGCCGCGAATTTCAAACGTGCCATCCTGCGGAGAGACCCGCGCCGGCATCCCATCGCTTTCCATGTAGGGCGTCCAATAAGCGGAAACCGAGGCTGTGCCGGCCGGAGCGCCGTTGATTCCATTGGTGACCCTCCCGCGTATTGAAACCACAGGTGTGCTTATCAGGACGAAGTTTGCTGCAACCTCATCCCCCGGACGCAGCGACACCGGTTGGGCCTGCTGAAAACTCCCTGTGGCCGGATAAAACATCGGCGGGTAGGTGAATGCGGGGTCAGGGACATCTACCTGAACAAGCGCAGCATTCGGTCCAGGTCTGGCATTCGCCTGCGGCGCCGTTGCCAGTTGCTCGGCGAGTGCGGTCTTTATTGCGTCCGCTGTAGCGTTGCCATGCTTGTACTCCGCCACCAGATAATATTTGCCTGGGTGCAGCCCGGCGATGCGGTATTGCCCGCGATCGTCCGTTGTCATCTTTCCCGCCTGGTTCAGATACATCTGGCCAAGCCGCACACGCATGGCCAGCGCCCTCACCTCGATGTCCTGCACGGGATCGTTGAATTCGTCCACGATCTCGCCCGCCAGAACCGCCGCGGGCATCAGCCGCACCGGCACATTCTTTACATGCTCGCCGGCGGAAACGTCAATCACTGGCTGATATTCCCGCTTGCGGTCGTCGGAAAAAAATCCCTGACGCTCCGCGGTCAGCCGGTAGCTGCCGGCATCGACATTTCTAAAGACGAAATGGCCGTTGCCGTCAGAGCGCGTGGCCTTGCTCTGCCCACCCCGCGTTTGCCGCAGATTCACAACCGCGTGCGGAATTGTCCGGCTGTTTTGGATGTTAAGGACCGTGCCTTCGATGACTGCCGTTTGAGCATCAGCAGACTGCTGGTCTTGTCCGCTGACCGCGTAGCCTCTGGCCGTGGCTGCCAGGGCCAAAGCGATAAGAATCGTTCTGTGAGCAATGGCCATTCTTGCTTGCCCGCTGG
>DATBCN010000290.1:0-1613 GCA_036270475.1 Candidatus Angelobacter sp.
CAGTTTAAAATGTGGGGCGTCTTCTGAAACCCGCTCTAATCGAGTTTTTAGATCGCGGTTGTCCAGGGGCCGGCCGCGATCAGAACGGTAGGCAGCGCCGGATCTGGGCGTTGGGGAGTAATGGAGCAGAAAACCGGTTTAAGGAACCAAGGTAGTTTTTCTTGCCGTGCAATTTCACGATCGAAAGGGTCCTCAAAATCCTCCTATCGAACGCATGAAAGAACTTTCCCAGACGGCACCTTGATTGACCAGTTACAAACCACATTTCGAAAAACAGATGGCAGAGTCTTCGCTTACCCTTGGGCTTCGCCTAGCTGACTTATGCTTATCCGGTTGTTTCAGCAATCCACAAGGGCTAGTGTGATGGGTGGCACGCCCAACCTTTCCGAAAACATTGCGTGAATTTCAATCGCAGTTCGCCACTGAAGAAGCCTGTCAAAAATATCTGGCCGCCTGCCGCTGGCCGGATGGTTTTATGTGTCCTCGATGCGGGCACCGGAGTGCGTATGAATTGGTGAAATTAAGGCGCTGGCAATGTGCCGGTTGCCGGCGCCAAATTTCGGCGACCGCACAAACAATCCTGCATAACACCAAGATGCCGCTGACGGTCTGGTTCTGGGCTGCCTATTTGATGACTACCGATAAGCGCGGCATCTCGGCGCTTCTTTTGCAGCGCCAGTTTGCTCTGCGACGCTACGAAACAGCATGGATGATGCTCCACAAGTTCCGCAGAGCCATGGTCAATCTGGAACGCGAGCCACTGCGTGGCCAAGTGGAAGTGGACGAGACGTGGATTGGCGGAAATCAAGCCGGGCTGCGTGGAAGTCGGCAACTGAAAGGTCGAAAAGCTGCGCTGGTCCTCGTGGCTGTGGAAAAACGCGGTCGGGCGACCGGGCGCGCTCGGATGGCTCTGATTCCGGATTTCAAGAGTACAACGCTCCTGAGTTTCTTGAAACAAAATGTGGTGCCAGGCTCCACTGTACATACCGACGGCCTCAAGAGCTTTGCTGGGCTGCAGGAAGCTGGATTTGAGCATGTGGCTCGCCCTCAACCTCTGCGAATCGACATGCGCAAAGGTGCGAAGTCTGTGCTTCCTTTGGCAGACCGCGCGATTGGTAACCTCCAGGAATGGCTGATCGGAACCCATCACGGGGTAAGCCGCGATCAACTCCAGGTTTATCTTGATGAATTCGTCTTTCGCCACAATCGGCGCAGGCGACCCATGGCTGCGTTCCAAACCTTGCTCGGCCTTGGAACCGGGCGCAAACCCACATCTTATGAGCGGATACGGGGCGGCGCGGATCTTCCAATGCTGTCCAACAAAGACTGAGCACTATATATTGGGTCTTGCTGAAACAACCGGATAAGCATAAGCTAGCTAGAAACAAACACGGAAGAATGCTGAATCAGGCTGCGGCGCATAACTAATTCCGGGCAGTAGCGCACGCGCCGGGGCTGGTGTAACCAAAACCACCACCAAAACCACCGGATGGCACATACGTGCTTTTTGGTGGTTTCGATTGGTCATTTACGCATCCCGATAAACCGATCATGGCAGTTAGAATTAGTAGTGTCTTCATTTGTTTAGCCATTGGCGATGGGAGTGCTGATAC